>JADLBL010000003.1 GCA_020847735.1 Candidatus Eisenbacteria bacterium | reverse complement strand
GGTAGTTCGACCCGATCGTTTCCAGAACCTGGCGCTGCTGAACCGGCGAGCCCTCCACGAACATCGTCGGGGCGTGTTCGGCGAACGCGAGAACTGCGTCAACGCGCTGCAGGAGTTGCTCCACGGAAGGTGCGGGCCGTTCGAGCTGCACCTCGAGCTGGGCGCGGCGGCCACTAATCTCCACGCGTCGGCGCTCGAAGAGCTCGTCGTCGATCGAGCCGCGCAGGCGAAGCGAGAGGAGCGTGTCCTCCTCCGTGCGCACATGCCGCAGTGTCCGTTCGGCGGACTCGCGTACCGCCCGGAGTTGTCCGCCTTCGGCCTCAAGGGTGCGGGTGAGATTGTCGCGGATCCACTCAGCGGCCTCGGGCGTCAGAGTCATGCGGGCGAGGTCGGCGGCGATTTGCGTGGCGAAGGTGCGCTCAGGGAGCGTCGGCTCCGAACAGCGAACATCCTGGCCGCGTCGGTGGCAGCGGTAGTAGACGTAGCGCTTACCGCTGCGTTTGACGTGCACTTCCCCCACCATGGCCCGGCCACACGAGGCACAGCGCAGCATGCCGGAGAAGGTGAACTCATGGTGCACCGGTCGCGGTCGCCCGGGACGGCCGAGGATCTCCTGTGCACGGGCGAACTCCTGCTCGGTGACCATCGGCTCGTGGGCGCCCTTGTAGCTGTCGCCGTTTCGGAGCTGGATGACGCCCATGTAGTAGGGCTTGGAGAACAGTCCGAAGAGGCCGGAGAAGGACATCGGCTTCTGGCCGCCGTGCGGGGTCTTCCGCGATCGGTAGCCCCAGTCCTTGTTCAGGATCTTGAGAATCTGACGCGGCTTCATCGTGCCGGTCAGGAGGAGATCCCAGGCCCGGCGGATGAGATCGAAGTTGACCGGGTCCTTCACGATCACGGTGGTCGGGCCGCTCCTGTCCTCGAGGTAGCCAGCCGGCGGTCGGTAGTTCGGCCAGCCCTGCTGGAAGCGAGCGCGGTTGCCTCGCTTGACGTTGTCCCGGAGATCGTCGATGAACTTGGTGGCGATCCCCAGTTCGAAGTTCCCAAGGAAGCGATCATTCCCGTTGCTCGTGTAGACGCGCTCGGGGGTGATGACCTCCTTGAGCTTCCCGTCGGCGAGCGCCTGCAGGACGGCACCGTGGTCCAGGTGATTGCGCGCAAGGCGGTCCATCTTCCAGCACAGCACGCCTTCGATCTGGCCGCGACGGACACGGCGCATCAGGTCGCCGAAGATCGGGCGGCCCGGTGCTTTCGCCGAGCGGGCCTCTGTCAGGACCTCGGAGACCTCAAGGCCGTGGCGCACCGCGTGCGCCTTCAGTTCGGCGATCTGGGAGTCGATGGAGAGGACCTGCTTGTCCTCGGAATCCGTGGACTTGCGGGCATAGATGACGTGGGCGGGCATAGGACAGCGTAGAGCTTCATCAATTGCTCGGGCGGCGGGATCCGTCAAGAGCGCGGATGCTCGAACTCGCCGGGCGCGCATCCTCGGGCAACGGCCCGAGCATCATGCGGAACAGGGCGAGGAGCTCGATCGCGCGGGCCCACGCCTCTTCGGGCGTCAGCTCCAAGCCACACTCGCGGCGCATGATGTCGCGGAAGCGTCCAACCGCTTCAGGCGTCAGGCCAAAGGCGAAGTTGCCGTGGCGTTGAGGTGGGGTGAAGTTAGGCGCCATGCTCCCAGCATGCCCGACTTCTGGTCGCCTGCGTAGCCGGGTGGACGTGACGACTGGGCCGCAACACTGCGAGTGGGAGGCACGACTCGCCCAGTGTTCCGTGGACAAACAGCGGCAAGCTACTTCAGAAGCTGGGTGAGTGCCGGGATGAAGGGAGACAGGAGCGTCATGTGCGCGGCGGCGCTCGCGATGAAGGCCTGGTACTGGTCTACAAACGACGGCGTCCCTCGCGCAGCCTCAAGCGCCTTCACTCGCTCGACAAGGTCCGTCCTCTGTGACGCGTCAGCGACGCCACGCTCAATCGCGCGAATGAGATCACGAAAGAGCGCCTCAGGCGTCGTGTTGACGACGTTGGCGGACTGATCGACAGAGTTGATGTTGACGCGCGCATTGTCGCCGCTGATGTGGAAGACCGCCGGCGCAGACGGTGGACGAAGCGACGGCTCCTTCCGGACCTTCGTCTGGTAGTGATCCGCGATCGCGCCTGGAAGTCCCCGATGGAAACCTCGATCCGTGACCACGTACACCTCGACCAAGCCGTTCGGAAGTGGTCGCTCGAAGGTGTCGTCTTCTTCGATTGGCAAGCTGGCGTCGTCCATGTAGATGGTGGACGATGAGATCAGTGCCTGGATGTTCTCGATTCGGCGTCCATCCTTCTTGACCAGCGTGACGCGGTCGGTCATGAGCTCACGGAAGGGCATGACGGGCTCCTGTGGCGAGGTAAGTGGCCGGACGCTCGCGGCTGCGAAGCGCCGCGCGGCCTCACTTTCTCTCGCAGGCCGGCGGGGTGAGCCGCGAGCTACTCGGTCGGAGCATACGGACGGTCGTCGCCCTTCGTCCACGGGCCGAACGAGGCTGTCCACAGGAGTGGCGGATCGCCGGGAATCCGCCGTCCTGCACTGGGTAGTGAGTGGACGGTAGGCTACGTCGATGAGGTATCTCTGCAGATCATTGCGAATGGCAGCGTACTGCGACGCGGGTCGTGACATGGGATGCGGGCGCAGTTATCCCCAAGCTTGCGCACAGGGTGTCGCGTCACCCCCTCTGTTCGGTTTTTCTTCGGCTCGGTAGAATGAGTTCCAGAGGTCGCGCGTCATCCACAGCCAGGTGCGGTGGGACGCGCCTCGCCCTCCCTACGCTGGCGACACGTCGCCGGCTACGCTTCACCCTATGCCCATCCAGTTCACCCCGCGGCCTTCGCGTCACACTCCGAGGTTCCCGAACGCCATTCGGCGCTGCCGGATTCAGCGTGGCTTGAGCCAGCAGGCGCTGGCCGCCAAGCTCGAACTCCACCGTAGCCTGGTCTCGCTGTGGGAACGTGGGCTGCGGCTGCCGAACGTCCCGCGCTTGCTGGTCATGGCGCGAGAGCTCGGCGTCCTGCCGGACACCCTCTATCCGGACGTCAGCCTGGCAGCCGGGCTCCCCCGGCACGCGGCAACGCCACATGCCGCATGACGGAGCCGCAGTTGATCGCTTTGCTCACGGCTCGGGCCAACGCCCGCGGGCTCGTCCTGGCCAACGAAGCAACCATGCTCGACGAGCTCGGGATCGACCTCGCCCTCTTGCGGGAGCTGCTCGAGGAAGCGACGAGGCACGGCGCGATCGACATCCTCTCGCCCCTTCCATTCCTGGTTGCCAAGCTCCCCGGATCATGGTCTGGCAGGAAGCACGAAGCACCGAAGGAGCCCGCGAAATCCGGGGCTCCGGCGAATCCTGCCTATAGCTCTCAAAGCTCTCTTTCACAATCAAAGCCGTTGATGAAAGAGAGCTATAGGCCGCCGGCGGACCAGGAAGCGCTCCTGCGGGAGATCCTCACCACGCTCGGCGAGACCGACCCGACGACGTTCCGTGGTGCCGTCGAGTACTACGCGCCGGCCGTGATTCGCAAGGCGCTGGATCGTGTCCGCCGGATGCACTCAGTGCGCAAGAACCGCACGGCCCTGTTCCGGTTTCTCCTGCCGCGGATCGCCAAGGAGCCACCTTCAGCCAACTAACCCCTCGCGCTGCATGTCCTCCACTTCAACCATCACCCTACAGCTCGATCGCCGCATCCTCGAGCATCCGCGGGCCTACCACCTGCGACACATGCGCGCTGGACTCTGGCTCTACCTCGAGCTGTTGGCCCGGCTCCCGGCCGGCGCTGACACCATCGAGGTCGAGCCCGCGGTGATCGGGCGGGAGATGGGGCTGCCCGAAGGCACCGTCCGTTCCTGGCTCGGCCACCTCCGCAAGGCCGGCTACGTGGAGGCCGCGCGCCTGAACGGCTTCGTCCGGATCACGATCAAGAAAGGCTTCGTCCCGGAGCCGATCGAATCGTCCGCCGAGCGGTATTTCACGGTCGCTCGCTTGCAGCGGATGCTCAAGGACAAGTTGAGCACCGACGCATTCGAGGAGGCACTGCGACGTCACCCCGATCCAGTCATCCGGCGGGCGTTGGCCGGGGCACTGGCCCCGCCCGACGAGCAGATTCGCCGCTCGCGTACCGCGCTCTTCCTTTACCTCCTCAAGTCCAAACCCCATGCCCAGAAATCCTAGCCGCCCCATCCTCGCCATCGATCCCGGCACCCGGGAACTCGGATACGCCATCCTCGCCGGCCGACGTCTCCTCGAGCACGGCGTCATCCCGCTTCGTTCACTGCCCAAGGACCAGCGACTTCGCGAAGCAACCTTGGGGATGGGCCGACTCGTCAATCGGCACCGTCCCGGGGCACTCGTCGTGGAGAAGACGTACCGGCATCCCGTGCCCTGGCTCAACAACCTCCACCGCATCACGCTCGCCGCGCGGCGCATCGCCAAAGCCTGGCGCATCCCGCTGCACACGTATTCGCCGCAAGCCGTACGGCAGACGGTCGCCGGGAATGGCAAGGCCACGAAGGCCGAAGCGGCCGTCATCGTCGCGCATCGCTTCCCGCAACTTCGGCTCCTGCTGACGCAGGACCGGCGCTGGAAGGAACGCTACTGGCTCAACGACCTCGATGCCGTTGGCCTCGCGTGGCACCACCAGGTGGTCGCGCACCCGCCCTCCCGCAGCCGGCACTCCGGCTGAAGAACTGGCGCGTCAGGCTTGCCCCGGCGCCACCGCTCCCGGCCGCTTCCTCGCAAGGGGGAGACGGCGGGCGGTCCTCGGGAGGGCACCCATTCGATTTACCCATCAACCCAACACCTTCATGCAGTCCAAGACCGTCATCGGCATCGATCCCGGAACCCGCGAGATGGGGCTCGTTGTCCTGCGGGCTCACGTGCTCGTCTGGTTCGGCGTGCGCACGCTGCCGAATGGCAAGCGCCATCACGAAGCGATCGGGCTGGCCAAGCAGCACGTGCTGAACTTGATCGAGGAGCACGATCCCGACGTCGTGGCGATCGAGAAACCCTTTGACTTGCCCGGCCATCGGGCCCACCTGCTGAACGTCTTGGCCGATGAGCTGCGTGACCGATCGGAGGAACTGGGCATCGACGTCGTCGAACTCTCGCCGGTGGCTATTCGTCAGCGTGTCACCGGGAATCCCCGGGCCACGAAGATCGACGTGGCCGAGCATCTCGTTGCTCACGGCTTCGGCCACTTGCGCCAACTCGTCCCGAAACGCCCAGCGCGGCCAGCACTCGGCCTGCGGCCCAAGCACAAGTACTGGCTGCACATGTTCGACGCGCTGGCGATCGCGGTTGCCGCCACAGAGATGTAAGCTGGGAGCGGCGTCAGTGGGCTGGGGGTCTCAAGGACGCTTGTATTCTGGTCGAACACAAGAGGTACGGCGGATTTGCGTCCGCACCGCCCACCCGATTGTGGTTCCCCAAGGAGTGCCAAGCATGTCGATTGCACGTTCAGCGTGGATGCGCTGCGGGTTGTTCGCCGTGGCGATCGTGGCCGTCACCTCGGCCGAGAAGTCTGCCGCAGCCGACCAGCATAGCCTTGAAGCGATTATCGCGGCGCTGCAATCGCCGATCTCGCCGCAGGCGCTTGCCGCGGCGCGCAAGTACGACGATGACATCCTCTCCAGTGGGCAGTCCTGGAGCCACCAGATCTACCTCGTGACGGATGAGCGCTATGCGCGCGTCAAGCGCATCACCGACACCGTGCTTCAGGCGGCCGGGCAGGATCCAAATCAGTGGGTCGTCCGGGTCTTGGACAGTGACCCGAAGGTGGTGAACGCGTTCGTCGTCGGTGGGAAGTACATCTATGTCTGGACCGGCCTGCTGGACTTGCACCCAAGCGATGACGAACTCGGCCTCATCCTCGCACACGAGACCGGGCACTCCATGCTCAAGCACCTCGAGCGCCGCCAGGACGATGCCTCGACCACTTGGGCGGGCCTGGCCAATCTCGCCGCTTTGTTGTCCCCGAAGAACAAGGACGCGCTCTCCACGATCTCGACGAGCATCAGCAGCACGTACAGCCGGGGCGACGAAGAGGAAGCCGACGCCATCGGCGTGTGCATCGCCCGGCAGGCGGGCTTCGATCCCATGCGCGGGCTCAACTTCTTCACCGGCATGATCCGCCAACGTGACCAACATCGTCAGGAACGTCAGCGGACGCTTGACGAGGCCAAGGCTGCCTACGATCAGGCCCTTGCCAACTGCATGCAGAACAAGAACCTTTTCAACAGCTCGCGCTCCTACCAGACGCAGGAGAACGCGAACAAGGTCAACGCCATGTGCGCGGACGCCGAGAAGAGGCGCCTGCACTACAACCAAGTTGTCGAGTGGTACAACGCGGACGTCGCATCCGAGCAGCGCAACGTGCTTCTGGCCGACCACCCGCTGGACCAGACCAGAGTCGCCACGGTCACCGCGCTGGTGGACTATCTCGCGGGCCGGCGCGATGTCGAGACGCTGACCGATCACCAGCAGTCTTACCGCGTCATGAAGGCGCTCGGACAAGTACGTCCGGAGCTCTTGAAGGAAAGCGCTGTTGTTGCGGCGCCGACTGTGGCGCGTGCCGATTCTGCCGCCGCACCGCCGAGTGGGAAGTCGCTGGAGCAGCAACTGCTGGATCTCAAGCGGGCTCACGATCAGGGGCTGATCACGGACGCCGAGTACGAGCGCAAGCGGCAGGAGATCTTGGCGCGCTACTGATCCCGCGCTGAGCGAGGCGGTCGGAGCAGTTGTCCACTGTGACGAGGCGACGCCGTCACGTCCGCCTCTCTACGAATGGTAACCGGGCGGAGCTACGCTTCCTGACGCAGTACTCTTGGTGCCGTTGTTGTTCCACCCGCCCCTTGTCAGGAGTGCCTCATGGAGGCCCGTCAGCCCACCACCCATCCCGATGCTCGGGAGACCGTTGCCTACGCCGAGCTGCTCAAGCTCGCGCACGACGAGGGCCTGAAGTCCATCGCCACCGAGCTGGTGCTCCAGCCGAGTGAGGACAACGGACGCCTCGCGATCGTGAAGGCCTCGGTCGAGACCGAGCGCGGACACTTCGAAGCCTTAGGCGATGCCGACCCCGGCAACGTCGACGACTTCCTCGCCCCGCACCTGATCCGTGTGGCCGAGACCCGGGCCAAGGCCCGTGCCCTCCGTGACGCCGTCAATGTCGGCGTTGTCTCCCTCGAGGAGTTGGACGGCGCCAGCCGCGTCCCTCGTCCGAGCCCCGGACCGGGTGCTACCCGTCCGAACGGCACGAGCCGCACGTACACGCGCCCGCGTGGCAACGGCTCCGCTCCGCGATCCAGCGGCAACGGCTCTTCCGAGCCGATGACCGAAGGCCAGCGTCGCTACCTGTTCCGCATCATGGCGGGGCAGGGCTTCCACAAGGACGCCGCGGAGAACCGGATCAAGGAGATCTTCGAGGTCTCGGCGCTGTCCGAGATCACGAAGACCGCCGCTATGCAGATGATCGACCAGCTGCTCCAGACCTCCGCCCCCGGAAACGGCGGCGGCAATGGTTCAGCCACGCGTCATCAGCATTAGCCAGGTCAACGCCTACCTCGGCTGTCCGCTCAAGTACCGCTTCCAGTACGTGGACAAGGTGCCGCGCCCCTGGCGCGTCGCCGGCATGGCTTTCGGCACGTCGATCCACGCGGCCGTCGAGTGGTTCCACAAGGAACGGCTCGCCGGACGATCGCCGGAGCTTCCCGACGTGCTGCAGGTCTTCGACGCGGACTGGTACGCGCAGAACGTGGAGCCCCTTGTCTTCTCCGAACGAGAGTCCCGCGATGGGCTCGCGGAGAAGGGGCGGGCCATGCTCCAGCTCTACGTGGAGTCCGCCAACGGGACGAAGCCGGTCGCGGTCGAGCAGCCGTTCGAGCTCGAGCTGGCCGATCCCGAAACCGGCGAAATCCTCGAGGTGCGTCTGCGAGGCATCATCGACCTCATCGAGGAAGGTGATGTGCTCGTGGACCTCAAGACCGCCGGCCGGACGCTCGAATCCGGCGGATTGGAACGGCACCTGCAGCTTTCCGCCTACGCGCTGGCTTTCCTGCTGTTCAAGGGGAAGATCCCGCGCCTCCGGCTGGACATGCTCCTCAAGACCACGAAACCCCGGCTCGAGCGGCATGAGACCACCCGGTCGCTCGAGGATCTGTCTTGGAGCGCCCGGCTGATCCGCGAGGTGTCCCTCGCGATCGAGACCGAGCACTTCTTCCCGAACCCGTCGTGGCGCTGCACCGAGTGCGAGTACTTCGCTCACTGCCAGCAGTGGCGCGGTACCTGGCCGATGCAGGCCGACGAGCAGTTGATCCAACTGGCTGAAAGGGAAGGTGTCGGCGAGATCGCGGGCGCGTAGGCCTCTCGGAGGTCGTCGCGTGCTATCGGGGGCCACGGACGGCAGCTGATGCTGAAACGTCCGCGGCTCGTCGCACCTTCCTAGTTTCGTTCCTTCCAGTCTCATCGGGGCTCCGCGCGTGTTCGCTCGGGGCCCTTCTTTCTACCCGCCCCTGCAGGAGTTGTCCCCGTGTACGTCCGTGAACTCACCAAACGGAAGTACCGCGGCAAGCAGCCGCACGTGATCCGTGGTCCCGAGGACGTCACCAAGCTCTTCGGGCGCCGACTGACGAAGCACGCCCGCGAGCATTTCCTGGTGGTCCTGCTCAATGCCCGCCATGAAGTCGATGCGGTGGAGACGGTCAGCATCGGGTCCTTGAATGCCTCGATCGTCCATCCGCGTGAGGTGTTCAAGCCGGCGATCCTTGCCTCAGCCGCCTCTGTCGTGTTGGTCCATAATCACCCTTCCGGCGATCCCGAGCCCTCGGAAGAAGATCTGGCGATCACCAAGCGGCTCGTCGAGGTTGGAGAACTCCTCGGCATCGGCGTGCTCGATCATGTCATCGTTGCTAGCCGGGGCGTGGTCTCCTTCCGTGCCCGGCAGCTGCTCTAAATCGCCAGCCCCCGAGAAGGAAGTCACACGATGCGCTCCACCCTCATGTTGCATCGCGGTGGCTGGTCCGCCAGCCTCGCCGACCTCGCCTCCGTCGAAGTCCCCGAGTCCACCGACTCCTACGTCCCGGTCTCCTACGGGCGGCTCGTCGAGGAGATCCACCTGCACCTGCCGCGCTTCGGCCTCGCCGTTCAGGACGAGCGCTACGCGCTCGCTCGCGATGGCAACCAGATGTTCGGCGTCCTCACCTGTCGCAATGGCCACACCGCCGACTGGGGCCTGGCCATCGGCCTGCGCAGTTCGTACGACCGCTCCCTGAGCGTTCAGCTCGTGGCCGGCAGCCGGGTGTTCGTCTGCGACAACCTGGCCTTCCACGGCGAGACGAAGGTCTCTCGCAAGCACACCGCCCACGTCTTCCGGGACCTGCCCAGCCTCGTCTACGACATGCTGATGAGCGTGTCCGCGATGAAGGGGCGCCTGGCGGCAGAGATCGAGCAGATGAAGCGGCTGACGCTCAAGATGGCGCTCGCGCACCACCTGATGATCCTGGCGATCCGGAGCGGCGCCCTGCCGGCCTCGCAGCTGCCCAAGGTCATCGAGCACTTCGACGACCTCGACAACCCGGAGTTCGTGCCGCACTCCGCCTGGGCGCTCTTCAATGCCTTCACGGCCGTCATCGGCCAGCGGCAGCCCCGGCAGCAGATGGACGGAACTCTGCGGCTCACCAAGGCGTTTCGAGAGGGACTCTCCCTCAACTAGTACCTTCACCACGGGCCGTTCAGAGATGGACGGCCCGTCTTCTATCCCGCGCTGGCTCACCGGGGCGATGCGTTCAGGGCGCCATCAAGACAACTGAATGTCAGCACGAGCGGATTAGACGGAGCTACAGCACTTCCTGCAGCCACTTGTTGCTGCTCATCGCCTAGCACGAGAAAAGCGTCACAGCCAGCACTGCGCCCATGTGTCCCAAGTCGCGAATGAGGTGACGAACCAGAGTCCGGAGTGATAACCTCGCGGAGCGCCGCAAGTAGAGAAGTCGATGGTCAGGAGCATTGATTCTGGAGTCCGATGCCACGTCCGTACACGCTGTACACGTTGCAGGAGCGATCGACCATCCTGGCTGTCGCGGTCGCCGAGGCGCTGACGGCGAAGGCAGTCCATGCCCGCTTCGGCGTCAACCCGCACACGTACTACGCTTGGCGTCGCAAGGCTGGATTGCGCGGTCGTCGTGGTCGTCGCCCTCGGGAGAGCGGCAAGAATGGCGTCGATCCTCGTCGGCAGTGGGCCCGAGTGGCATAGTCTTCAGTAGTTGAGGAATGCACCTTCTAGCAAGAGGTGGCCATCCACGCTCCATCGGAGGGCACCCTGCGCAGTCCGGGCTTAGTTCACCCACAAGAGGACGCTCGGAAGTTCAGCCTTGACGGGGCAGTTGTGCCCTGCCACGCTGCGATCAAGTCGAGCCACGATTTCGGACGCGCCATCAACGTCGTTCCGATTGCGCCGTCGGGACCAGCTCGGCCTAGCGTCGACACCCCCGAGAGCCGGCATGGATGGGAAGGAAGCCCATAGCCATGTGCTCCGGTGTGCGTTCCGCGAACCGATACTCCAAGTCAGGCTGAACATGCGAGCCAGACGGAGGGGCGATTCACAACGATGGCGAGCTTGAGTCCCATCTCTGCCATGCCACGCGGCTCCGGAGCGTGGCGAGCCTGTAGTCGGCCATGGCGACATTTGGAGCGATCACCGGGCTCACCACTTGTCGTGAGAACAACGGATCGAAGCCCATCGATCGGACTACATGAGGAGGCAGGTCATGCGACTACTCACAACCACGCTGCTCGTTCTTGGGTTCATCGCCGCTGTCGCTCAGTCGGTTCATGCTGAGACAGGTTCGGTTCGGCTGATCCTGCGGAGTCGCGCGGCGACGCCGCTCGCTCCCGGCGCGACCAACTCCCTCCCTGCGCCCCTGTGCTACGCGAATCAGGCATGGGGAGACTACGACAACGACGGCGATCTCGACCTGCTGCAAACAGGAAGTACTTCCATCAATGACACGCTCGGGGTCCCCCAGACGCTTCTCTACCAAAACGACGGAACCGGGAACTTCGTTCCGATCGCGACGACGCTGCCCAAGGTATGGCGCGGCTACGTGGAGTGGGGGGACTACGACAACGACGGGATGCTGGACCTTCTCCTTACCGGCCAACCATCCCCCAACTTCCGCGCCGACTCTTCGATTACATCCATCTACCACAACGATGGCAACGGTGCCTTCTCTCTGGCCGCAAGCGGCGTGCCGCATTTCACGAGGGGATCCGTTGGGGCATGGGCGGATTTCGATAAGGATGGGCGGCTGGACATCGCAATCACTGGCGGGCTAGCCGGCCAAGCTGCATCGAGGATCTACCACAACAACGGGGACGGGACGTTCACCGACGTGAACGCAGGAGTGTCACAAGTCCGCAACGGATCCGTAGCCTGGGCAGACTTCGACAATGACGGGGACTTCGATCTCGCCCTGCCCGGCTGGCCGTATCAGCCTCCGACGGGCAGCGATCCAGGGATCTACGCCAATAGCTGGCCCACTTCGGGCTTTGTGCGGAAGCTAGACCTGTATGAGTACGGACAGGCCTTCTACGCAGACGGCGCAATGACGATCGCGGACTACAACAACGATGGGCTCCTGGACTTCTTCCAGGTAGGTCCGGCACCACCACGTCTGTACCGCAACGATGGCAACTTCGCGTTCACGAGAGTGGTTGACGACACGACTCTCGCTGCGGGTGGAGGCAAGTGGGCGGACTACGACAACGACGGACGGCCGGACCTGTTGAACGCCTTCGGCAACTGGGTTGAGGATGAGTACGGGATCAGGCACATTCAGATCAACGTCATTTATCACAACGACAATGACAGCACTTTCAGTTGGGGCCTCTCGTGGCTGCCGGGACTGTACTACGGCGATGCGGACTGGGCGGACATCGACAACAACGGGTCGCTTGACTTCCTCGTGACGGGAAGAGACCGCTATGGGGTCATTCACTCGCAGCTCGGCGACCTCTCCCTCGCCACCCCGAACACAGTGCCGACGGCCCCGACGAGTCTGGCGGCGCAGTGGATGGGCTACGGCTACAGGCTGAGCTGGGCCCCGGCCAGCGACGCTGAGACACCATCTGCCGGGCTGACCTACAACGTCCGAGTCGGGACAACCCCGGGCGGATGCGATGTCGTGTCACCGATGTCGGACGCCAGCACTGGCTACCGGAGAATCGTCGCCTTGGGCAATGCGCAGAAGACGGAGAGTTGGATCGTGGACGTCCCACCTGGCACCTACTACTGGAGCGTGCAGGCGATTGACGGGATGTATGCTGGCGGGCAATGGGCGCAAGAGGCGACCTTCACCGCGATTACTTCCGTGGATCCGCCCGCAGCGGGCAGCCTGAGTCTCTCGGTTCACCGAGGCGGTGCCAATGTCGGGAGGGTCGTGTTCGCGGTGAGCCTTGCCTCGAGCGAGCCGGCAACCCTGGAGATCTTCGACGTCAGCGGCAGAAGAGTCTCCACGCCGATTAGCGGGACGGTCGCGGCCGGAGTGCACGAGGTCGTCTGGGATCGAACCGATTCAGGGACGACGCCTCAGAGTGGCATCTACTTTGCCAGACTTCGTCAAGCTGGGCAGGTGCGCGTGGCTCGCGCCGTTGTGCTCTAGCGCTCACCGGGCAGAAAGAACAGCGCTGAAGTCCGTCGGCGATCTGGGCGCTCGCGCGCGAGTCAGCTCGTGGGCGCCCTCGACCATCCCTCTTAGTTCGACCCGCGCTGTCCATCACTGGGGGGTGGCATCACTTCTCGCCGACTTGCACCCCGACCATGGTGCATGCTGGAGCCTGCGGTCGCCACCCCGTCTGGCGTGCGCTAGCATGCCCTGGAGTGGGATCGGTGCGACATGCGAGTCCGACGACGAAGGCTCGCAACCAGCTAGATAACGTGCTTCGCCAATAGTTGAGGGTCATCACATCCACGCTTCAAGTGATCTTCAGAGCGTACGCGCTCAAACTCAAGTCAGGAGGGTGCCGGTTCAGGGGCGAGGCCTCCTGGTCCTTGCCGGCTTCTTGGTGCTCTTCGTCGCCCTCGTCGTTGGCCCAAGCCTCAACCTTGCCTTCGTTGGCGACGACTACGTCTTCCTCGACAAGACTCGAGACGCCACGTTCCTAAGTCTCTGGTCCCGGTCCAATACTGACTTCGGCTGGTATCGTCCGTGGGCGCGGGAGTTCTACTTCTGGTCCATCCAGAGACCACTTGGACCCGATGCCACCGTCTTCAGGCTCGTCAACATCGCGCTTTGGGTGATCGCGCTCTGCCTCTATGCCCGGATAATCGAGCACGTTTCCGGTCGACGAAGTGCCGTGCTCGCCTCTCTTGGGGTTGCATCCGCGGCATTCTGGGGTACGCCACTGCTTTGGATCTCGGGAAGTCAGGATCTGTGGATGCTCGTCTTCGCGATGCTCTCAGTCTTGCTCTTCGTCAGCGGCCGCGAGCGTTGGGCCGCCGCACCATTCGCCTTGGCGCTGCTGAGCAAGGAGACGGCTGGCGTGGTGCCGTTGCTCCTCGTTTCGTACCTGGTCTTCATTCGTCGTGCCCGTCTCTCGCGAGTCGCCCGAGCGATGTTGCCCTTCACGGCCATCGTGCTGACCTGGTTGTTTGTCCACCCGACTCTTCTCCCGAGACTGTTCGGACAGCCCGCAAGCGCGGCCGAGCTTGAGAGCCGTCCTGGCTGGATGATGACGCTGATCATGGCGGCAGCCTCGTGCTTGAACTTGGACAGACAACTGCGCCCGCAGGAGCTGAGCCTCGACGTTGTTGGACGGTACTTGGCCGCGGCGGTACTGCTCGCCGGAAGCGCGTACTTGCTCTTGCGTCGCAATGCAGGGCCTCGCACTGTCATCGATCCCCGCCGTCAGGCACTCCTTGCCGCAGCGTGGGCGGCGATCGGCTGGTTTCCACTCGTCCTACCCTCGATCGGCTATCACGCCTACTATGGATGTATGGGTGCACTCGGCGTCTGGTTTGGTATCGCCCTGGCGTTGTGTTCTCGCCCCGGATTCGCCGCCGTTGTTGTCTTTGCGTCCGTGCTACTGCGGGGCGCCCAGGCCCAGACCCCCTCGTCAGACTGGGGCGATGAATCGTATTTCCGACGGGCCGGAAGCACACTGACGGCGATACGCAGCGAGCTTCTGCGGCAGCATCCGACGCTGGGCGCACATTCGCGTGTCTACTTCGCGAACATCCCGTACCACATCGGCCTGGTCGCTGGCGAAAGCCCTGCCCTTCGAGTGTGGTACGGAGACAGCACACTACAAGCTGGCTACTACTCCTACTACCGGCCGCGCGCTGCATCGTCGAGGGAAGCGCCGGACTACTTCTTCCGATTCGATTCAGCGGCGGGCATGGTGGAGGTTCGCGTCGGACAGGAATCCATTCCGAGGACCGAGACCATGCGCCGTCGTTGGGAGATGGACCACGACGGACTGGCGGCGCTGTTTGTCGCGAAGGGCGACTATGCACGTGCTGCCGGGGAGTTCGAGAAGCTCTCGATGCTCCCGGGGCGGCCGGATGCCGCGTTGTGCGCGTCAGTCTGCCGTCGGTTCCTAGGTCAGGACCCGGCGGCGGATTCCTTGGTACGGGCGGCGCAGTTGCTGTCGGGAGCACCCCCTGACCGGATGGTCGCCGTGCTCGCGCGGATCGAAGTTGACTTCAAGCGGGCAAGGGAGACGGATTCACTCGCTTCAAGTGGACCATAGCGAACAGATCCAGCCGACAGTAGCTTGGACTCAATGATGAGGTCCGCATGCCGCAGACTCCGTTGGAGAACGTCGTCACCCACTGGCACAAGCTGATCGAGAACTTCCAGACCTCACCCAAGGACTTCTATACCTCGGTCGAACTGGCTTTGGATCGTCGGCACGTCCCGGGCCTGAAGACCAGCCGGGTGAAATGGAGCGAGGGCGGCCTGCTCTCGCCGGACCGCGAGTATCTGCGGGTCGAGGGCGACCGCCACTCCTTCGACATGTGCGCGGCGCCGTTCGGCACCGGCTTCTTCTTCTCCTCGTGGGTAACCGAGAAGAAGGCCCGCTTCGTCTTCCTATACCTCGTCTCCTTCGCCTTGCTGACGCTCTTCCTCGGCTGGCTCCTCCAGCAGGCGACGGACTTCGTCTGGCGTGGCTCGTACGGGCTGGGGATGAGCTTCATTCTCGGATTGCTCCGGCTCGTCATCAATCCCTTCGTCCTGATCCCGCTCTCGTTCCTGATTGTCCTCTGGCTTGTCGCGCTGGCGGCCCGAGCGGGCAACCTTGGGCCCGAGGCGGCCATCCTGACCGTGCCGCTCATCGGCTGGTTCTACGAGCGCATGTTCGCGCCTGCAACGTACTACCGCATCGACACCATGCTCATGTTCCAGTCTGCGGTGCACTCGGCCACGCTCGAGGCGATCGACGGGCTGCTGACAACCAAAGGGCTGCGAGCGTTGAGCGCCGAGGAGCGCAAGCCGCTCTTCCGCGACCTGCTCAACGGCGGTGAAGCGCGCCGAGCGGCGGGTGCGTCTCATCCCGCGCGATCCGAACTGCCGTCGCCGCCTGAAGCGGCGGCAGTCGATCCGACGCTCACGCCGGATGGCCAGACGCTGCTGGCGATGACGCAGGGTGGCGCTTCCGCCGTCAATCCCTCGTGAGGTCTGCGTGCTGGCCTCGTCGATTGAGCGACTGACCGAGCAGTTCTACACCTGGGAGCGGCGCGGCCGTGGTTGGCGGGTATGGGACTCGCCTGTGGAACTGGAACCGCCCTTCGCGCCGTTCCGCTTCCACCACGTGTCGCGGTCGCCTTCGGACCTTGACGATGGCCGCGTCTCGACGCTCTGGAGCCGGCTGACCGACCGAATCCTTGGCGCGGGGCCATCGCCCGCGGATGAGTCGGAGCATGCCGTCCTTGACGAGGAGGACTCCGAGCCCGGGGCGATCGATGACAGCGAGCCGCTGACGGAACTGCGCTGGTCGCTGCCGCCGGACCACGACGTCTCGCCCGAGGAAGTCGAACAGTTCCTGCTCGCATTGCCGCACCTGCGGCGCTCGGTCACATTCGAAGTCATTGGCACGGCCGAGGCGATCGCGGTTCAGCTCGTCTGCGCTGAAGCGGACCGCTCACTCGTCCAGCAGCAGGTGAGGGGGTTCTTTCCCGCGAGCGTCTTGACCACCGCCGACGGCTCCCTCGAAACAGCCTGGCAGCAGCAAGGCGGCCACTCCGTCGTCGTGGAGTTCGGGCTCTCCGAGGAGTTCATGCTGCCGCTCCGGACGCTGCGGCGCTTCACCGTCGATCCTCTGACGGGCATCGGAGCAGCGATGTCCGAACTCGAACCGGGCGAGACCGCGGTACTGCAGGTGCTCTTCCAGCCGACGCGCGAGCCGTGGGCGGAGAGCATCCTGCGGGCCGTCCTCGACGAAGGCGGCAGCCCGTTCTTCCTCGATGCACCCGAGGTGACGGCGCTCGCCCGCGAGAAGATCTCTCGACCGCTCTACGCCTGCGTCGTTCGCGTTGGTGTGCGATCTCCCGACCCTCAGCGCGCGATGCTTCTTGCCCGCTCGGTGGGCTGGGCCTTGAACGCGCTCACTAACCCGCCGGCAAATCGGCTGGTCCCGCTCGCCAACGACGACTACCCCGACGAGTTCCACGAACAGGATCTGCTCCGCCGCCTGACCCGCCGCAGCGGAATGCTGCTTAGCTGCGCCGAGCTTGTCTCGCTCGTTCACCCGCCTTCGGCCACGGTGCGGCTGGAGAAGCTCGTCCGCGAGTCCGGCAAGACGCGCATGGCCCCGGCCGTCGCGACCAATCACGACTACGTGCTCGGCACGAACATGCACGCGGGCAAGAGCACGCCGGTGGCCTTGAGCGACGATCAACGCTCGCGGCACCTGTACGTCGTCGGGGCCTCGGGCACGGGCAAGTCCACGCTCTTGCTCTCCTTGATCCTCCAGAGCCTCGATCGCGGGGAAGGCCTGGCGGTCCTCGATCCGCACGGTGACCTCATAGACGAGGTTGTGCGCCGGCTGCCTGCGAGTAGGCGAGACGACGTCGTGCTGCTCGATCCTTCCGATGGTGAGTACCCGGTCGGTTTCAACATCCTGCAGGCGCACTCCGAGCTCGAGCGAACGCTCCTGGCATCGGATCTCGTGTCAGTCTTCCGCCGGCTCTCGACGAGCTGGGGCGACCAAATGACGTCGGTCCTCGGGAACGCGATCCTCGCCTTCCTCGAGAGTGGCCGCGGCGGGACGCTGGTGGACCTGCGCCGGTTTCTCGTCGAGGCTGACTTCCGCCGAGAGTTCCTCAAGACGGTCAACGATTCGGAGGTCGTCTACTACTGGCAGAAGGAGTTCCCGCTCCTCTCGGGCAAGCCGCAGGCACCGCTCCTCACGCGCCTCGACATCTTCCTGCGGCCCAAGACCATCCGCTACATGGTGGCCCAGCAGGACAGCCGGCTGGACTTGCGGCGGATCATGGACGGCGGGCAGGTACTGCTGGCGCGGCTCTCTCAAGGCGCGATCGGCGAAGAAAACGCCTACCTCCTTGGCACACTCATCGTCTCCAAGCTGCAACAGCTCGCCATGAGCCGGCAGGAACAGGCCGCAGCCGAGCGCCGGCCGTTCTACCTCTACGTCGATGAGTTCCACAACTTCGTCACTCCGTCGATGGAGTCGATCCTCTCTGGCGCGCGGAAGTACCGGCTCGGGTTGGTGCTGGCGCACCAGGACCTGCGGCAGATTCAAAGCCGCAGCGTGGACGTCCTGAACTCAGTGCTGTCCAATCCCTACGCTCGGATCTGCTTCCGGGTCGGGGATCAGGACGCCCGGACGTTGGCCGACGGGTTTCAGCACTTCGATGCGCGCGACTTACAGTCCCTCTCCACTGGGCAGGCCATCGCCCGGATCGAGCGCTCCGAGTTCGACTTCAACCTCGCCACCACCATGCTGCCGCTCGTTGATGAGGCGGCCAGCACGGAAACCCGGGCCCACATCGTGGGCCGGACACGTGAGCGCTACGGCCGGCCGCGGGCGGAGATCGAGGCGCTGCTGGCTCGCTCGGGCGCTGCCCAGGAGCTAGAATCGAAGCGCGTCGAACCACCGACGCCACCGTCGCCCCCGCGACGGGAACGTGCCGGGGCCGAATCCCCCGCGGTCCCGGCACCACTTCTGCCACCTTCTGCCGTCGAGATCCCGACGCCGGCGTCGAGCCCTGGACGCGGCGGCAAGCAGCACAAGTACCTGCAGTCCCTCATCTGTCGGTGGGCCGACACTCACGACTGGCGCTCGACGGTCGAGGAGAGCGTCCTCGACGGCCTCGGCAACGTCGACGTGGCGCTGCGGAAGGGTGAGAAGGGGGTAGCGGTCGAGATCGGCGTCACCACCAGCTCCGACCACGAAGTGGAGAATCTTCAGAAATGCCTCGCCGCCGGCTTCGGCCGAGTGCTGCATGTCGCGGCGGATCAGAAGACGCTGAAAACCATGAAGCGCGAATCGGCCGCGATCCTGACCGAGGAGCAGCTGGGCAAGGTGGCCTACTGCACGCCCGAGAACCTGTTCGACGTGCTCGATGCCGCCGACGCCGAGACCCACGTGAGCGAGCAGACGGTGCGCGGTTACAAGGTGAAGGTCCGTATCAAGCCGACAACGAGCGCGACGAAGACCGAGCGACACGGCGTGGTCTCGGCAGTGGTTGCGCAAGCAGTGAAGCGAATGCGGAAGAGCAAGTCCTGAATGCTCGTGAGGCGAGGGCAGATGGCCAAAAGGGTCTTCTTCAGCTTCGACTACCAAGATGTGGCGGACTTCCGCGCGAACGTCGTGCGCCAATCCTGGCGCGCGAAACCGGACCGCGAAGCTGCAGGGTTCTTCGATGCGTCAATCTGGGAGTCGGCAAGGAAGCAAGGAACGACAGCGCTCAAGCGTCTCATCAACGGAGCGATCGACGGTACAAGCGTCACGTGTGTGCTCGTTGGCTCCGACACCTACCTGCGTCCATGGGTCCGCTACGAACTCCTGCTGAGCTTCTACTTGGGAAAGGGCTTGCTCGCGGTTCACGTCAATTCTATACGAGACAAGAACCGCGAAGTGAAGCCGCTCGGTCCAAATCCACTTGAGTATGTCGGCGTGACCTACTCAGACACCGGACTGACCGCTACCCTGTGGGAGAAGAAGGCCGACAAGTGGATCGAATACGGGGAGATCGGCAATGGTCCCTCGTTCCAGACCGGCGGTGTCGCACAGAAGTACTGGGGCAAGGGGTTCAACTTGAGCAACTTCTTCCCCGTGTATGACTGGATCGCACATGACGGATACATCAACTTCGCTTCGTGGGTGGACTGACATGACTCCCGAATCGGCGACCTACTCGGACGCATCGCCTGCGGTTCAGGCTCACCTCAGCATCCTGCAGTCGGTCATTCAACGAATGGCGTCCAACAGCACCTCGTGCAAGGCGTGGTGCATCGGACTCGTATCGGCGGTGCTCGTCGTCGTTGCCGACAAGGGCAGGCCGAACTACGTCTGGCTCGCGGCAATCCCGACGGCCCTCTTCTTCGTGCTCGACGCGTATTACCTCGGGCTCGAACGCGGGTTCCGGCGGTCGTACAACACCTTCATCGACCAACTGCACCACGGGCAGCTCAGGGCCGCCGACCTCTACGCCGTCCAGCCGGCCGGCGGCATCGGCCTGGTCGGCGCGTTGTTCTCGTTCTCGGTCTGGCCGGTGTACGTGACGCTGCTCGGCATGATCTTCTTGGCGCAGCGGTTCCTCCTGTGAGATGTAGCTTCCCGAGCAACGCTCGACCCGCCCCCGCGGATACGCCGTCATGAGGAAGCTGCGAGTCGTTGAAGGAGTGGAACGGTCCAAGCCCGTCGGCATCTGGATCCGTGTCTCGACCGAGGACCAGGCGCGAGGCGAGAGCCCCGAGCACCACGAGAAACGCGCCCGCGGCTACGCGGAGAGCAAGGGCTGGAAGGTTCGTGAGGTCTACCACCTCGAGGGCGTAAGCGGGAAGAGCGTCCGCGAGCACTCCGAGGCGAAGAAGATGATGGGCCACGTGGCCACCGGCCACATCACGGGGCTCATCTTCTCCAAGCTTGCCCGGCTGGCTCGGAACACCCGCGAGCTGCTCGACTTCGCCGACTACTTCCGCGACCATG
Source organism: Candidatus Eisenbacteria bacterium (assembly GCA_020847735.1). NCBI lineage: Bacteria > Candidatus Eiseniibacteriota > Candidatus Eiseniibacteriota bacterium. The sequence goes on along the minus strand of JADLBL010000003.1, from coordinate 106,762 downwards.
ACGCGGACTTGATCTCCCTGCAGGAGTCCATCGACACCACCACCCCGGCCGGCCGGCTCTTCTACACCATGATCGCGGCCATGGCGCAGTGGGAGCGGGAGGAGATCGCTGAGCGCGTCGCGGCCTCGGTGCCTATCCGGGCCAAGCTTGGCAAGTCCACCGGCGGGGCCGCCCCCTACGGCTACCAGTGGAAGGACAAGCAGCTCATTCCCGATCCGGCCGAGGCGCCGGTCCGGAAGCTCCTCTACGAGCTCTTCCTCGAGCACAAGCGCAAGAAGGCCGTGGCCCGGTTGCTCAACGAACGCGGGTACCGTACGCGCACGGGTGGCATGTGGTCGGATACGACCGTCGAGCGCCTGATCCGGGATTCGACGGCCAAGGGCCTGCGCCGTGCCAACTACACCAAGTCCCTTGGCGAGAAGAAGCACTGGGTCCTCAAGCCGGAGAGCGACTGGGTCCTCTCTCCCGTGGAGCCGATCGTCCCAGAGGGCCTCTGGAGTCAGTGCAACGCCATCCTCGACGACCGCCGGGTCACAGCCAAGCCGCCAGCCAAGAAGCCCGCCCACCTCTTCGCCGGGGTAGTCGCCTGCCACTGCGGCCAGCGGATGTACGCCGACGCCAGCTACCGGACGGTCAAGTACATCTGCCGGGCCTGCCGGAACAAGATCACCCCCGAGGACCTCGAGGCGGTCTTCCACGAGCAGCTCCGCAGCTTCTTCCTCTCGCCTGAGGACGTGGCCGCCTACGTCGGGGCAGCCGACGAGGAGATCCGGGCCAAGGAGGAGCACCTCGGCGTTTTGGAGGCCGAGGCCGAGAAGGTCCGGACCGAGATGGCCAAGGTCTACCGGCTCTACATCGACGACCAGATCTCCCCCGACGGCTTCGGCCGGACCTACAAGCCACTCGAGGAGCGCCTCAAGCAGCTCGACGAGGAACTCCCCCGGCTCCAGGGCGAGGTGGATTTCGCCAAGGTCCAGTTCTTGGCAAGGGACGAGATCCTCTCAGGAGCGAAGGATCTCTACGAGCGCTGGCCGGCTCTAAGTGCCAGTGAGAAAAGGGCTATCATCGAGGCCGTGGTCGATGCCGTCCGGGTCGGAAGGAGCGAGGTCGAGATCGACCTCGCCTACTTTCCCGGTCCCGCCGAAGTAGCCGGCAATTGGCAACGCAACCTTGCGCGTGCGGGTGGCTGGGACATCCCAAGCGGGGGTGCAGGTGCACTCCCCATGAGATGGCGCGTCACTCGACGCGCGTCAGTGGTCCTATATTAGACCGTATTGATATTCAGATTGAGGTACCCGCGCTGACATCCGACGAGCTGCTGCGGGCATCTCTCGGAGAGACGAGTGCCGTCGTACGCGAGCGCGTGCTCGCGGCGCGTGCGTGCCAGTTCGCGCGTGGATACCTCAACGCGATGCTGCCGAATGCGACGCTGCGCGAATACTGCGCGCTCGACACGACTGGGCGCCAACTCGTCGCGGATGCGGTGGATCGTGGCGGCATGAGCGCACGAGCCGTGCATCGCGCCATGCGAGTGGCCCGGACAATCGCGGATCTCGCCGCCGAGGTGAGTGTGCGCCCGTTGCGATTGGCGGAGGCGCTGCAGTACCGCGCGTACGAGGCTCGACATGAGACAGGAGCGGGGTGAACGCTTCGGCTGAAACGGTCATGCCGAGATCCGAGTCGCCGCTGCCCCCTCAGTGGACGACCATAAGCTTGCGTGTGTGCGCTTCAGCACCCACGGCAAGCCGGTAGAAGTAGCAGCCCGACGGCCAGTCCCTCGTGCTTGCCGCTACTTCGTGAGGCCCAGCGACCTGTCTTTGGCGGATCAGTGGGCGGGCCAGCCTTCGGCCAGCGAGGTCGAACACCTCCAGATCCGTCGTGGCCGCTTCACGGAGCGTGAAGCGGAAGATCGCATCGCTCGTCACAGGGTTCGTGGCGCTTAGCGACACGACTACTCCACCGAGGCCTGGGCCCCCAGGCGCACTGGACCCGCTCGCCGGGGAGATCGAAGCGATAAGGCCGCAGGGAGCGGTCCCCATGCGCTGGAACGCTCCGCCCGCGTAGACGCGGCCGCCTCCCACGCCGAGCGCCCAGACCACGCCATCGGCGCCGGGATTCCAGTCAAGGACCTCCCCGGTGAGGGGATCGAGCGCCGCAATGAAGTCCCGAGCCTCGCCTCCGATAGTGCTGAAGGCGCCGGCGGCGTAGACCACTCCGTCGCTGACGAGCACCTGCTTAACCTCGCGGCTGGCATTCGCGAGCCACTCGGTGGGCGTGCCATTGAGTGTGCTCAGGGCGGCAATCCCGTCTCGAGCGCGTCCGCCGATGTAGTTGAAGTACCCGGAGACGTAAACCACGGTGTCGTTGACGGCAATGCAGTCCACGTAGTCACTTGCATCCGAGACCCACGAGGTGGCCTGTCCGGAATCGGCACTCACGGCGGCAACGTAGAGGCGCGGCACGCCTCCGATGTGGCTGAACCAGCCTCCAACGAATACTTCGCCGCCGTGGGGCGCAATCGTTGTGACGGCATCGTTGGGATCCGGGTGCCAAGCGGTGGCCAGCCCACTGGCAAGGTCGAGCGCGGCGATGTTCCGACGCGATTGCCCTCCCACGCCATCGAACCAGCCCCCCACGTACACTGTGCTCTCGGCGATCGAGAGCGTCCATACGGGTCCACTGCACGAAGGATTCCAAGGTGTCGCCAACCCCGATGCGGAATCCAGTGCCGCCACGTTCGCTCGAGCCTGACCGCCGATCGTTGAGAATCCTCCCCCCACGTACACGGTACCGTCACGCACGCCCAGCGCGTTGACGGTTCCGTCGGGACTCGGGTCCCAGTCCGTCACAGAGCCCGTGCGCATGTCGAAGGCGGCGAGCCCGTGTCGATGCACTCGGGGCCCTAGACTCGTAAACCAGCCCCCCGCGTAGAGCGTGCCGTCTTGTATCGCGAGCGCGGTGATTCCCTGATTTGGATCGGGACGCCAGGGGAGGGCGAGGCCGGTGCGAGTGTCCACCGATCCCGCGAGTTGTCCTGGCAGGCCGCCGAGACTGTCAAATGACCCTGCAACGTAGAGGGATGTGCCCTCCAGCGCCATGGTGAAGAAGATCGCTGTAATAGGAGACTCCCTCACCGCGCGGGGATCCCAGGGGGATGCCTCGCCGGTTGCTGTCGACAGCGCAGCGAGACCCTGTCTCGTCGCTCCGCCAATGCGGTTGAAATACCCGGCCACATAGAGCGTGCCGCGATCGACGATCAGCGCCGTGACCTGTGGGCCACCGTCGTACAGGAACTGGGGAACCCGACTCACTGCCGCGTTCCAGGGCAGGAGTGCCCCGGTCGTCCGGCTGACGGCGGCGAGGTAGTCGCGTGGTTTGCCCGCCATGTTTCGAAAGTAGCCTCCCGCGAACAGCGTGTCCCCGATGATCGCCAGCGACAACACCTCGTTGTCGGGATCAGGTCGCCAGTCCGTGGCTTGCGCCGTGGCCGTGCTCAGTTCGGCGAGCCGGTACCGTTGCTGGCCTCCTGCGTGATAGAACTGGCCACCGACGTACACGCTGCGGTCGCGAACGAGAATTGCCTTGACGACGTAGTCTGTGCCGGGGTTCCAGGACGTAGCGGCCCCTGTGGTCGTGCTCAGGGCGGCAAGGTTGGATCGCAACCGGCCTGCAATTTGCGTGAATGCACCACCGACATAGAGCTTGGTGCCGCACAGGGCGAGGGCATGAACGTCGCCGTCGGGATCGGGGGCCCATTTGGCCACGCTACCGTCTCGGAGGATGTGCGCGAGGTTCTTGCGAGCCAGGCCGCCCACTCCTCCGAAGTTTCCGCCGATGAACCAACCGCCGGCCCCGTCCGAGATCACGCAGTAGACCCGGCCTGCAACCCTGGGGTAACTGGGGAGCGGCTGGCCGGTGCCAGCATCAAATGGGACGCCGGCACCGGTCACCGGCGCAACATGCGTGAACGTTCCGCCCATGTACATCGTATTGCCGGAGCGGGCGACCGCCAGCACGGTTCCGTCCGGGTCGGCACCCCAGAGGTTTGCGTCCGCGGTCTGGGCGCCTGTTGCGGTGGGCGAACTGAGCACAACCAGCGCAAGCAGCCCGTGCCCGAACGCACGCAGCATCCCCACCGCACCCCCCCAGCGGCCCATGGGCGAGCGTCTGGCGGTTCCAGCGGAAGGCCCAACTACCACAAGCGATCGACTGTTACGCTCGTTGCTGGGGTCACCGATCCTGCGCACCATCTCCCTGTCGCATGTTCAGTGCTCGTGGGCTCACCTTATGAACGGGATACGGGCAACACGACTCCCTGACTCGTACGTCAACCGAGCGAAGTACATGCCGCTCGACACGGTCGCGCCGGTTGCGCCCGAATGATCCCACGGCACGACCGTGTCGCCAATGGGCAACTTTCTGTTCACGAGAGTTCGGAGGCGCCTGCCCATCACGTCGTAGAGGTCGAGCCGCACCGCGAGGGCGGTCGGCAGACTGATGTGGAACTCCACCTTCTCATTGCGCGGGTCGAATCGCCGTACGCTCAGCCTGACGCTCGCCGTGGTCGACCCAACGACGTCGACGCCCGTGACTGCCGGCACGCGAAGGGAGAAGTCGATGCCGTTCCAGTACATCCTTGCGATCTGAATCCCATCCACGAGATAGGCGTTGTAGCCTGCCAGGAAGTCGATGTTTCCGGCTTTCAGATGTTCTGTGCCGTTCACCCCCAGAACGGTCGGGTCCGACGAAAGGTAGTTGTACAACGTCCGGGTGTAACCCCAACCTGCGCTGGCCGTATCGGCCACATTCGTCATGAGGGTATCCCGAGCGATCCGCAACGTCTGGTCGGTTGGGTGGTCGCCGCCCCATGTATACATCAGTCGCCAACCAGTCGGTCGATTCTCCGGTTGCCCGTAGGGCGGCACGTAGCCCGAATCGGGGATGACGTGAGGAGATTCCACCTGAGCCTTGTGCCCATTGCGGCCCCAGTCCGTGTATCCGTAGCGGCCGAGATCGACCCATCTTTCCAGCGTACCGGGCCGATTGCGCGCCAGCCCCACCGAGAGGCCATTTTGTGGCTTGTAGTTCGTGTCCATTGCCGTGTAGACCATAAGGAATTGGCCGTCAGAATCCGGATCAGGAAACACGAACGGGTCGCGGAACTGGTCTCGAAAGCCGAATGCGGACGGATGCCTCACGACCCAACTGGTGCTGTCCGCCGCGTAGACGAGTTGGCGGTCCGACCAGGTCGTGTTCGAGGTGTCGAGCGCGGACGTTGTCACTCGGCCGATGCGCTGGTTGCCAGCGGCATCCACCCCAGTGTAGAACATCTGGAACAAGTTGCCATTCTGCACGATGCTCGGTGCCCACACGTGACCCGCGTCAAATGACCCCAGTGGCCCAGTTGTAAATGCATATCTATTGGAAGTCCAGTTCTGCAAGTCCGGGGACCACGCGTGCCCGAGGGTCCACTCATCACCATTCGGCAGTCGTCGAATGTAGATCAGATGGTACAGCCCACGCCAGACCCCGGGAGTCGCCGTGGGGACGGTGTTGTAGACGAACGCGAAGTCCTTGGGGCTGACTCCCGCCGAATCCGGCGGTACGAGAAACGAGTTGCCGAGAATCGTGACCGGCTCGGTCATCGGCGCCATGACCTGCGAGGCGGAGAGCAGCGTCGCCGTGCTCATGCTGCTGGCGGGCGTCACCTGGAGAATTGCGTCGGGCAGTTGGGTCACCACCTCGGCTTCGGCGGCGATCGTCGAATCCGTCGCTTCGGCAATCGTCAACGGGACGCGCCAGGAGGTGTCGGGGGCGACCAGGCACACCGAAGCAGCCTCACTGAGGCCTGCGCCAAACGCCCTGACAGAGAGCTTTGTTGTCCTGTGATCGCCGGTGGCGCCCATCACCACCGCCGGGAATTCCCCGGACACGCCTCCGTTGAAGGTGGCGGGCTCCGATCGAGCCAGACGCCCCGATGCGGCCGCGGGGTCACCAAGGCACGCGTAGACGATGAACTTGCCTGCTGACCCGGCCGTCAGGTCGAGAATCCAGCGCGCGGCAGCTATCGGAGGCGAGTTGGGGTAGCGAAAATCCGCGGTAACCAAGTGTCCTTCGGCCTCGGCGGTGGTGGGTGGAAGCACGTTGACGGCCTGCGCCATCGTCGGTTCGAGAAACGTGGAGTCCGGAACGATGCACAGGCTCGGGAGACCCTCCGCGACCCAGAGGAGCCTCCACTCCGGCGGCAAGGTCCCTTCGGAAGCATCCGCCTCGACGACCAAGGTACACCGCGTCGCAGCGTCGAATTTGAGCGTCGAGGCGCCTGAAGCCCAATGGAGAGAGATGGCTCGCGATGGCGCAGGCGAGCTGCCGAGGATCGAAACAACCATTGCGAGAACGAAAGGTGCGCGCACGGTGTGCGCGGGGCTGGTGGTCATGACACGGTCCTCCTGACCAACTCGACAGCCAGCTTGAAGCGGACATCGCGAGAAGACCGACCAACTCGGCCGTCTCGAGCCCCCATGGGAGGACGCGCAGGACCGTACGCCTGCCCCCCCCGGGTGCAAGCCCGCCGCTCAGCCGAGAGAACGCTCGGCGCGCCACTTTCGGAAGCCATCCCTCCGAGTCTTCTCACTTCGAGGCGTCCTGGCCGCCCTCGCGTTCCTCACGCTGGAGGAAGCGCACGAGCGCAGGTTCGCACCGCTGTCCCGGTCGACACTCGCCTCGCTCCCAGCGGGCAACCGTCGCCCACCCGACTCCAAGACACCTTCCAGCCGCTTCCTGGCTGAGCCCGCGTTCGAGTTGGTGGGCACGGAACCGCTCGCCGAAGGTCCTCGGCTCGGCCCCGATCGGCAGCTTCCTGCGCCAGCGAAACAGATCGAGGAAGGAGGGAGGTGCGGCGCCCTCAGCGTCTCGCCCTTCCACCCCGGCGAGCACGGCGCGAATCCTCCCGACCATCCAAGGGCTGGGTGTCCGCTTCCCGCTCGTCCACCGACAGATCGAACCTTCGCCGAACCCGGTTCGGGCGGCGAACTGGGCCGCAGTCAGTCCGAGCCGCCGCCGGGCGGCGAGAAGGCGAGCGAGCAGGCCATCGCCGACCGCCTCTGGGTTGAACCCGATGAACTGGACAATCCCGCTGTAGTGCCGCGGAAGTGGCCTGGCGAGCCCTCGCTCCCAGATCCCGACAGTCGCTTCCCGGACTCCAAGACCCCGGGCGGTGGTTCGTTGTGTTTGCCCCAGATTCAGCCGCCGACGCCGAGGGTGGTCGCCGAGCGTGTTGACCTCGGGCGAGTAACCCCTTGGCAGGGCGGGCGGTCGGGGCACCGATAGCCGAAGGCTGGTAAAAGGCAACGCAACGGTGTTTCTGCGGCTGGCTGGGACATCCCAAGCGGGGTTGCCGGTGCGGTCCCTCCGATCTCGCGGTCTACGCGAAACGCGTGAGCGGGCCGATCCTCGATCGACTCGATCTGCAGGTCGAGGTGCCGGCGCTCACCTCGGAGGAACTCCTGCGCGAGAGTTCGGGCGAGGCGAGCGCCGTGGTGCGCGAGCGCGTGCTGGCCGCGCGCGAACGGCAGAGGTCCCGCGGCGCTCTCAATGCGGCCTTGTCGAGCGCGACCCTGCGCGTGCACGTCGCGCTCGACGCGGCGGGCCGCCGCCTCGTGGCCGATGCCGTGGACCGCGGCGGCATGTCGGCGCGCGCGGTGCATCGTGCGCTGCGCGTCGCCCGCACGATCGCGGACCTCGCCTGCGAGGAGCGCGTCGCCGCGGTCAGGGTGGCCGAAGCCCTGCAGCACCGGGCCTACGAGGCACGCCGCGCGACCGCTTGAGGCCTGTGGCCCGACCTCGGAGGAGCCCACAACAGCGAACCCGCCCAATCGGTCCTTGATGGCCCCCTCGGGTGTTCGCTTTCCCGGCGCGTCGTGCCGCATGGCGACGCTGCTCAGGAACTCGCCGCTCGCCGCCGGCGAGCACGCGATTCCGCTCGCGACGGGCCGCTGGCCGGCCGGCTGCTACCTCGCACGGCTCGAGGCCCCGGGAATCGCGTCAACACGCAAGCTGGTCGTCGTGCGTCCGGGGCGCTGAGCCGCATTCGTCACTCGGCCGCGTCGAGATCGAGGGTCTCGCGCAGCGGGCGCCTGAACTCTGTCGCCGGCGTCCGGGCGACCGGCGATTCGACGGAGCGTACCGCGACGGGTCCCGCAACCCCGGGTCACGATGACGCGCTGCGCCCGAGATGTGGCTGCCACTCCCGTCGGCATCGGGGCCGGCTTGCTACACGTCGAAGTGGACGCCCTGCGCCAGCGGCAACTGATCGCTGTGGTTGATCGTGACGGTCTGCCGGCGCATGTAGGCCTTCCACGAGTCAGAGCCCGACTCGCGGCCGCCGCCGGTGTCCTTCTCGCCGCCGAAGGCTCCGCCGATCTCGGCGCCCGAGGTGCCGATGTTGACGTTGGCGATGCCGCAGTCGCTGCCGGCCGCGGACAGGAACTTTTCGGCGGCGAGCAGATTCTTCGTGAAGATGGCGCTCGAGAGGCCCTGTGGGACGCCGTTGTTGACGGCGATGGCCTCGTCCAGGTCCGCGACCTCGATCAGGTAGAGCACGGGAGCGAACGTCTCCTCCTGGACGATCTTCATGTCGGCGCGGGCGCGAACGAGCGTGGGTTCGACGAAGAAGCCGGGCCGGTCGAGCCGCCTGCCGCCGTGGATGACCTCGCCGCCTTCCGCGCGCGCGTGATCGAGCGCCTTCATCATGTCGGCGACGGCCGCCTCGTCCACCAGCGGGCCCATCAGCGTGCCGGGCTCGAGCGGGTCGCCGATCCGGACCGAGGCGTAGGCCTGCTTCAGCCGCTCGGTCAGTTTCGGGGCGATGCCCTTCTGCATGACCAGCCGGCGCAGCGAGGTGCAGCGCTGGCCCGCGGTGCCGACCGCGGCGAAGGTCGCCGCGCGCGTCGCGAGGTCGAGGTCCGCGTCGTCGAGCACGACGATGGCGTTGTTGCCGCCCAGCTCGAGGATAGTGCGCCCGAAGCGTGGACCGACGACCTCGGCGATGCGACGGCCCATGCGGCAGCTGCCGGTCGCCGAAATGAGCGGCACGCGGCGGTCCGCGAGCATGACGTCGCCCACGTCGCTGCCGCGGCCGACCACCAGGTTGAACACGCCGGGGCAGTCGAACTCGCGCATGACCTCGTCGCAGATCCGCTGCACCGCGATCGCGCAGAGCGGCACCTTGCTGGACGGCTTCCACACGGTCGTGTCGCCGCACACGGCGGCGATGGCGGCGTTCCACGCCCACACGGCGACGGGAAAGTTGAACGCGCTCACCACGCCCACGACGCCGAGCGGCTGCCACTGCTCGTACATGCGGTGGCCGGGCCGTTCGCTGTGCATCGAGAGCCCGTAGAGCTGGCGCGAGAGTCCGACCGCGAAGTCGCAGATATCAATCATCTCCTGCACTTCGCCGAGGCCTTCGGAGAGGATCTTGCCGTTCTCCAGCGAGACGAGCCGGCCGAGCTCGTCCTTGCGCTCGCGCAGCCGGTTGCCGAGCACGCGAACGACCTCGCCGCGCCGCGGCGCGGGCACGAGCCGCCACGTCTCGAACGCCTTCTGCGCCGCCTGCACCACGAGCTCGTAGTCCTCGCGGCTCGCCTGGCGGACCGAGGCGATCCTCTCGCCGGTCGTGGGGTTGATCGAGGCCAGCTCCGTGCCCTTCGTCTCGATCCAGCGGCCGGTCGCGGCGCCGGGGTTCACGTCCTGGATCCCAAGGCTTGCGAGCAGGCCGTTCACGGTCGTCGCGGTGGTCATTTCGGGCGCTCCTTCTGCGGGGTGGCGGTGACGGAATCGCGCGCAGCGTAGCACGTCCCGCGCGAGGGCCGCGCGCGTGCCCACCGGCCGCGCGCCGGCCAACCCGGCCACTCCGCCCCGCTCATTCGACGACGCGCAGCAGCCCGCGGGCGAGGGCGTCGCGCGCGAAACCCACGACCTCGCGCCGCGCCTCATCGGCCGGGCTCCCGCAGGCTTCGGCGTACGGCGCGACCGCCTGCTCGACCGTGCGTGCGCCGTCGAGCAGGCCGCAGAGCAGCCAGCCGCGGTCGCCGAGCTCGCGGTCCTGCGCGAGCGAACCGGCGGCGAAGGTGATCTTCAGCACGCGCGGAGAGTCGTCCGCCGGCGAATGCCACTCGCCCGCGAACGTCGCGTCGGCGGGCGGCGCAAGGCGCGCCGCGAGCAGCGCGGCTTCATCACCCGAGGCGAGATCGAGCCCGGCCAGGGCCTCACGCACGGCGCCCGCGCGCAGCCGGTTGACCGGCGGCGCCTGAAGGACGATCCGGTAGCGTCCGCCGGGCGTTGCGCCCTCCCGCGGGCGGCGCAGCACCGCCAGCACGCGCGAGATCTCGCTGACTCCGAGCGCCGCGAGATGATCCCGGTTTGCGATCGCGAGACGTTCGAACTCCTCCCCCAGCTCGGGATGGTCCATGGCCGCGTAGAACATCGCCTGCTGATCGGGCGTCGGACCCCTGCTGACGAGCGCCAGCAGCTCGGCGGGCGCATCGCCGATCGCGAGCCGCAGCCGCTCGGGCAGCGTCCCGTCGGCCGTCACGACCGAATCGAAGTGGAGCGCGGCGACGCCGCCGGGCGCGAGCAGTCGCGCGCTGTCGGCGACGAAGCGCATCGCCAGTTCGTCGCCGCGGCGGCCGCCGTGCAGGTAGGTCGTCGCGGCTTCGCCCTCGGGCCGCGGCAGGTAGGGCGGCTGCGCGAGCACGAGGCCGAACTCGCGCCCGAAGACCGGCTCGCCGACGTCGCCGCGCAGGGTCTCGAGCGCGACCGCGTTCAGGCGGGCGTTGAACCGCGCCATCGCGAGCGCGCGGGGCGAGAGGTCCACCGCCGTGGCGCGCGCGCCGCGGCCCGCGGCCGCGATCGCGAGCGAGCCGGCGCCGCAGCCCAGGTCCAGGACCGAATCCGCCGGCAGCTCGTCCAGCAGCCGGTGCAGCAGCAGCGTCGTCATGCCCGGTCCCATCACCGCTTCGCTTCCCCGATCGAGCGGATCGGAGAGGAACCATTGCGCTCCGAGCGGCACGAGCATGAAGCCCGAGCACAGGAGTCCGTCCCCGGACTCCGAGGCCAGCCCCGCCGAAACGAGCGCGCCCGTCAGTTCCGCCCCGAGCGCGGCCTCGATCCGCGCGCGCTCGACCGGCTGTCCGTAGCACAGGAGCGCCGCCAGATCCGCCACCGCGCCGCCGTGGCGCGCGAGCGCGCGGCGGATCAGCGGACGTCTCGGCAGTTCCAGGTTGAGCGGCGCGACGCTCTCGATTTCGCCGACGAATGGGCCGTCGTAGCCGGCCGCGCCGAGGCGCTCGCGCAGCCCGGCGCAGGCGTGTTCGTCGAACAGGTGCAGGCGTTCGATGGACTGCGGCTTCATCGTGAGCGCCTCCGGTGGCGATGCCGCGGCTTCGTGCAAACGGCGGACGCCGGCGCGTCGCGTTCCGGTACGCGCCACCCCGGAGCGACGCGAGCTACTCACGCCCCCGCCCCTCCTGCGCCTGCAGCGTCTCGAGCGCGAGCGCGAGCGCGTGGAAGTCGGCGGGTTCGGCCGTGTCCATCATCTCGCGCACGCGTGGGCGGATGCCGGTCTCGCCCCGGCGGGCGAGCAGCAGCGCCGCGAACGCGCGATCGCCCGTTCCGCGCCGCAGGTTCGTGTCGAAGGCGAAGAACGTCTCGGCGGGCCCGAAGAGCGCCACCAGGTCGCGCCACTCGGGCGCGAGCGGCCTGGGCTCGAAGCCCGCCGCGAGCACCTCGTGCAGCAGCGGCAGCACGAACGCCGACTGGATGTCGGCGAGCACCTCGAGCGTCTCGGTGCGGTTGCGCGGCACGGGATCGGCCAGCGACCAGCGCGCGACCCCGGGCACGAGCCGCACGGCGTCGTGCGAGGGAACGTGAGCCGCTCCGCGCGCGTGCAGCAGCCAGCGCGCGGCTCCGGCGAGTCCGAGCGGATCCCCGATCACGTCGTCCACGGCCGCGGCCACGACTTCGCCGGAATAGGCGTCGATCAGCCACGGCTCGATCAGCCGGTCGAGCGGCAGGTTCACGTGCCACTCCGGCGAGGCCGCGCCGAGCACCCGCAGGCAGGTGCGAATCCGCTCGAGCGCGCCGGGCACGAGCTGCTCGAGCGCGGCGATGCGTTCCGCGTCGTTGCCGGGTTCCCACAGCCGGTCGGGGGCGCCGGGCGGCAGGACGGACCGCTGTCCGGCCACCACCCGGTCCCAGAGCCGTTCACGGCGACGGGCGAGCCCGGCATCCCCGGCGCCGCCTGTCTTGCTTTCGTTCAGGGTTCGCTCCCTTCAGCTCGCCATGCGGTGCACTGCCCTATCCTCGGCGCGCCATGCTCGCACGCTCCGGCCGCTTGCGTCACGCGGGGCGCCGAGACGCCGGCACGGCGCCGGAATCCGCGTCGGACCGGTTCTGGAGGGCCCGAAGAAAAGACTTGCGTTCGGCGACGGTTGCGCCGATACTGCGCTCGCTTCGGTTGTTGCAGGTCGCGCATGCGTTCATTGCCGCCGGACAAAGACCGGCGGCATTTTTCATGTGTGCCACCCCCGCAGCCCGAGGCACCGGCCAAATCGGCCGAACGTCCCGCGAGGGACGATGGACATCCGGGGCTTGCCCCAGCATCAGGAGCAGTTCAGTGGCTACTGGCAATGTGAAGTGGTTCAACGAGGCGAAGGGTTTCGGTTTCATCTCCCAGCAGGGTGGCGAGGACGTGTTCGTGCACTACTCGGCCATCTCGGGCGAGGGCTTCAAGACGCTCGCCGAGGGTGAAGCCGTGGAGTTCGACGTCGTCCGTGGGCCGAAGGGCCTGCAGGCTTCGAACGTCCGCCGGGCCTAGATTCGCCCGCGGTACCGCTTCACGACGCAAGGGCGGCGCTCACGCGCCGCCCTCGTCGTTTTTCCCCGCCGCCACAACGGGCGGCGCCGTCGCCTAGAGCAGTTGCCGGGCGCGGAAGCTGACGAGCCCGCGCGAGGCGATGACCACGTGATCGAGGACCCCGATCCCGATCAGGTCGCCGACCTCGACCAGCCGGCGCGTGATGGAAAGATCCTCCTCGCTCGGCTCCGGATCGCCGCTCGGGTGGTTGTGCACCAGCACGACGCTCGCGGCCGAGTGCAGGATCGCCGGCAGGAAGACCTCGCGCGGGTGCACGATCGAGGCGTTGAGGCTGCCGATCGAGACCACCTCGCGGCGCTGCATCTCGTGCCGGGCGTTGAGCAGCAACACCACGAAGTGCTCGCGCCGCGCCCGCGACAGGTCGCGCACGTGCACCAGCACGTCGTCGGGCCCGCGGATGGCGGCCGCCGCGACCGGCCGCTCGGCGGCGCGGCGGCCGAGCTCGAACGCCGCGCACAGCGCCGCCGCCCGCGCCGGCCCGATGCCGGCGATGTGCAGCCAGCGCGCGAGCGGCCAGTCGGCGAGTTCGGCGGGCGGGCGGCGCGCCAGCATCCGCCCGGTGCGCACCGCGCTGCGCCCGGCCGTACCCGAGCCGAGCACCAGCGCGTAGAGTTCGGCGTCGGCCAGCGCGCCGGCGCCCAGGTCCCTGAGGCGCTCGCGCGGCCGGGTGCCGCGGCCCTGCAGCCCGCGCTCGCCGCCGACCGGTCCGTCACCGGCCTCGCGCGGCCCGGGAATCGTCAGGTCGAGTTCGGACATCGCCAACTCCTGCGGGGGCGGGTCTCGCGGGCTTCCCGAAGGCCGGCCCGTTCGGCGATAATACCCGCCGCTCTCGCGCGCCGGACCGACCTGCGGCCCCGCGCCCACCGGATTCCATCCACCTCCAGGGGCGTCAAGGCATGCGTCGTGCCATCGTGGTTTCCCTCGTGCTTCTCGCCGGTGTGCTGTTCCTGGTCGCCGGCGTCCTGGCCCAGGGCCGCACCGCAACCCGCGTCAACGCCATCGGCTTCATTGATTACTCCTCGCGCCCGACCTTCAAGGTCGGCGACTGGGTGCGCTACCACGTCACGGGCGAGAGCGAGCTGGGCATGCACGACGACTACGAAATGACCCTCCTCATCGCGGGCGAGGAGCTGTTCTGGGGCGACAGCTGCTTCTGGATCGAGACGTGGATGGACCCCAAGGGCGGCGCCCCGACGGCGATCGCGACGCTCATGTCCTACTCGATCTTCCGCGACTCCCTGCCGGTCCTGCGCATGCAGATGTACCAGCGCAAGCAGATCAACGAGGTGGACCGTGACGGCCACCCCCTCGAGGTGGTGATGGAGCCCGCGCCCAGCCTGTTGCGCGTGCGCGATCTGTTCAAGCGCCCGCTCATGTGGGACGTGGACACGCTCGGGGTGGACTCCGTGGCCACGCCGGCGGGCGAGTTCCGCGGCCTCAAGATCTCGGTGCGGCAGGGCACCGCCACAACGCGCTCCTTCGGCGACAGTTCGCGCTACGACGAGGTGCGGGAGAACCGCGTGACGTGGATGGATCCGCGCGTGCCGATCACCCATACCGCCCGCGAATCGCTCGAGAACATCGTCGCCCGCCGCACCTGGATGATCGGCCGCTCCAGCGAAGGCACGCCGCTGCTGCTGCGCGAACGCGGCCTGGGCAGCGCGCGTCTGGTGGCGATGGGACACGACGGCCAGCCGCGCATCCTGCCGCCGGGCCGGCGCATGTCGGGCACCGTGCAGGCCGCGGCCGCGCCGAAGCGAAGTCCGGCCCCCGCGCGACCGAAGCGCTGAAGCGCGGCGGGACCGCGCGGGCTACTCGAACAGACCGCGTGCGTAGGCCTCGGGGTCGAACGGGGCCCAGTCGTCCACGCCTTCGCCGAGCCCGACGAGGCTGACCGGCACGCTGAGCTGGTCGGCGATCGCCAGCACCGCGCCGCCTCGCGAGGTGCCGTCGAGCTTGGTGACCGCCAGACTGGTCAGCGGGGCCGCCCTTCCGAACTCGCGCGCCTGCGCGATGCCGTTCAGTCCCTGCGAACCGTCGAGCACCAGCAGCGTGTGATGCGGCGCTCCGGGCACGACGCGCCCGCACACCCGCACGATCTTCTCGAGCTCGGCCATCAGGTTGTGCCTGGTGTGCAGCCGGCCGGCGGTGTCCACGAGCACCACCCGCGTGCCACGCGCCTTCGCCGCGCTCAGCCCGTCGTGGACGACCGACGACGGATCGGCGCCGTCCCGCGCCCGCACGATCTCGACCCCGGCGCGTTCCGCCCAGACGACCAGCTGCTCGGAGGCCGCGGCCCTGAACGTGTCGGCCGCCACCAGCAGCGTCGAGTGCCCCTCGCGCGCGAAGCGCGCCGCGAGCTTGCCGGCGAACGTCGTCTTGCCCGCGCCGTTGACGCCGACGATCAGCACCACCCACGGGCTCTCGGGGCCGGGCTCGAAGCGGGCCGGCTCGCCCGTGCCGCGAAGCAGGTCGGCGGCGGCGCGCTCGAGCGCCCCGCGCAGGTCGAGGTCGCGCTCGGCGCCCACGAGCCGGCGCGCCCGCTCGATGAGGCGGTCGGCCGTGTCCGGTCCGACGTCGGCGGCGAGCAGCGCCTCCTCGAGCCGTTCGAGCGTCGCGGCGTCCACCGGCCCGCCGCGCCCGAGCGCCGCGCCCAGCCCGCCGACGATGGCGTCCCGGGTGCGCTGCAGGCCGTTTCGAAACCGGTTCCAGAGGTTCATGCGGTGGGCCCGGAGGGGCCGCCCGACGACCGCGGCCCGACGGCGAAGCTCCCTGCTGCGCTCAGAGCGACGCGGGAACGGCCTCGCGGCGCGACTCGTGGCTCACGTCCACGCCGTCGAGGTTCACCGACACGAGCTTCGAGACGCCGAGCTCCTGCATGGTGACGCCGTAGATGCAGCCGGCCGCCTCCATCGTCTTCTTGTTGTGGGTGATCACCACGAACTGCGTGCGGTCGCCGAAGCGGCGCAGCATGTTGAGGAAGCGGTCCACGTTCGCGTCGTCGAGCGGCGCGTCCACTTCGTCCAGCAGGCAGAACGGCGAGGGCTTGACGAGGTAGATGGCGAACAGCAGCGCGATCGCGGTCAGCGCCCGTTCGCCGCTGGACATGAGCGAGATGCTCTGCAGGTGCTTGCCGCGCGGCTTGGCGACGATCTCGACCTCGCACTCCATGGGGTCCTCGCCGACCATGCGCAGCTCGCAGTCGCCGCCTTCGAACAGCGTCTTGAAGATGTCCTTGAAGTTCTGCTGCACCTTGCCGAACGTCGCCGTGAACATCTCGCTCGCGGTGACGTTGATCTTCTCGATCGCCTCCAGCAGCTGCGCCTTGGCCTTGTGCAGGTCCTCGCGCTGCTGGGTGAGGAACGTGAAGCGCTCCTTCTTCTTTCCGTACTCCTCGAGCGCCAGCAGGTTCACCGGCCCGATGCCGCGCAGCCGGGCGCGCGCGTCCTCGAGCCGTGCCGGTGCGGCCTCGGCGTCCACCCCTTCGGGCAGGGGCTGCGGCTGCCAGTTCTCCGGGTCCACTTCGTACTCGGTGCGCAGGCGCTCGAACGTCCGGTCGAGGTCCGCGCGGGCCTGCACGCGGTCGAGCTCGAGCACGTGCAGCCGCTCGCCGAGCTCGGTATGCTCGAAGCGCAGGCGCCGGGCACCCTCGTCGTCGGCCGCGACCTCGTCCTTGAGCGACAGGTGCCGCCGCTGCAGTTCCACGACCCGTTCCCGCTGGGAGGTTTCCGACTCGAGCAGCCCGGTGAGCCCGGCCGACAGGCCTGCGACCTCGGCTTCGAGCTCGGCGATGCGCGCGCGGTGCTGGTCGGCTTCGTCCTGGCGGGCGCGGATGCCGGCTTCGAGTTCGCGCACCGTCTGCTCGGCGCGCGCCCACGCGGCCTCGTATTCGCCCGACTCGCGCGACAGCCGCAGCAGCGTCTCGCGCGAGCCCTGGGCGCGGGCCGCGGCGTCGTCCCGCTGCAGCTCGAGCGAGCGGACCTCGAGGTCGGCCGCGGCGAGCTGGGCGCGGGCGGCGTCCAGCTCGGCCTGGAACTCGCTCAGGTCCGACTCGGCCTGCGCGAGCGCGCGGGCGAGCGTGCCCAGTTCGAGCACGTAGCCTTCGGCCTCGCGGCCGCGCTCACCGGCCTCCTTGCCGGCGAAGCCGATCTCGCGCTCGGTGCCCGACAGCTCGCGCACCTGCGACTCCAGCGCGGTCTTCGTCTCGTCGAGCAGCCAGCGCGCCTGATCGCGCTGCTCGACCGCCGTCCCGCGCGAGGCTTCGAGCGCCGTGCGCTCGATCTGGGCGCCCTCGATGACGAGCGACAGCTCGGCGAGCCGGCCCGACAGCTCGCGGATCTCCATCTCGCGGTGGAGCAGCCCGCCGCTCGTGCTGCCGCTGCCGGCGCGCACGCGGCCGCGCTCCCAGACCTCGCCGTCGAGGCTGACGAACCGCATGCCGCCGATCGAGGCGTGCGCCAGCTCGGCCGCCACTTCGCGCGACTCGACCACGAACACCGAGCCGAGCAGCCGCTCGACGAGCGGCCGGAAGCGCTCCTCGCAGCGCACCAGCTCGGAGGCGCGTCCCAGCACCCCCGCGTGCGCGGGGCCGTCAATGCGCGGCGGCGCGCTCATCGCCGACAGGTCCACGAGCGTCGCCCGCCCGCCCTCGAGGCCGCGCAACCGCTCGAGCGCGGCTTCGACCGCGGCGCGATCCTCGGCGAGCACGAACGCCGACGCCTCGCCGAGCGAGGCTTCGAGCGCGTCCAGGTAGCGCTGCGGCACGTCGAGCACGTTGGCGACCACGCCGGCGAGCCCGACCGGCGTCTCGCCCGGCTGCAGCAGCGCCTTCACGCCGTCGGAGACGCCGTCGAAGTTGCGCTTCAGCTCGAGCAGCGTCGCCAGCCGGGAATCGGCCGCCGCCGCCTGCTGGCGCAGCGCCGACAGCGAGGCGTCGGCCTCCTGCAGGCGCGCGTCCACGGAACGGATCGCGTCCTCGCAGGCGGCGAGCTCGCCGCGCGCCGTCGCCACCGACTCCTCGAGCTCGGTGCGCCGCTCGGCGCCTTCGGACAGCGCACGCTGCAGGTCGGCCACGCGCTCGAGCAGCTCGCCCCGGCGCGCCTCGGCCGCCTCGCGGCGCGCGGCCAGCGCGGACTGCCGCTCGCGCAGCGACGCGCAGTTGCCCTTCTTTTCCGCCTCGGCCGAGAACAGGTCCAGCGACAGCTGCTTGTGCGTGGCGGCCGCGGTGCGGCGCGCGCGCAGTTCCTGCTCGAGCTGGTTGAGCGAAGCCTCGTTCGCCTCGGCCTCGACCTGCGCCGTCTCGCGGCGGGCGCGGATGTCGGCGAGATGCGCCTGCACCTCCTGCTCGCGCGCCTGCGTCTCGACGAGGCGCTCGCGCATGCGTGCGGCCTCCTCGGCGGCCTCGTCGGCACGGCGCAGCAGCCCGGCCGCACGCTCGCGCAGCAGCACGACGTGGTGCTCGGCGGCGATGCGCGCCTCCTCGCGGTCGTGCAGCCCGCCCTGCGCGGTCATCAGCTCGCGCTCGAGCTCGAGCAGCGCCAGCTTGCGGTCGTTGAGGCGGGCCTCGAGCGAGCCCAGCTCGGCCGTCACGCCCTCGCGGCGCACGGCCTCCTCCTGCCACTCGTCCTTCGCCTGCGCCTCGCGCTGGCGGAGCGATTCGATCGCTCCGGCGGTCAGCGCCAGGTCCAGGTCGCGCACTTCGTCGCGCAGGCGCTGGTAGCGGCGGGCCTTGCCCACCTGGCGGGCGAGCGAGCGCAGCTCGCGCTCGATCTCGAAGACGATGTCGTTCAGGCGGGTCAGGTCGCCCTCGGTCGCGTCGAGCTTCGAGAGCGCCTCCTTCTTGCGCTGCTTGTACTTCGTGATGCCGGACGCCTCCTCGAACAGGAACCGGCGATGGTTCGTGTTGTCCGAGAGGATGTTGTCCACCATCGAGCGCTCGATCACCGAGTAGGCGTGGCTGCCCATGCCGGTGTCGAAGAACAGGTCCTTGATGTCCTTGAGCCGGCAGGGCGTCTTGTTGAGGAAGTACTCGGACATGCCCGAGCGGAAGACGCGGCGCGAGATCGTGACCTCGGAGAACTCCGTCGGCAGGATGCCGCGGTCGTTCTTGAAGGTCAGGTGCACTTCCGCCATGCCGAGCGGCTTGCGCGTCGGGCACCCGTTGAAGATGACGTCCTCCATCGAGTCGCCGCGCAGCTGCTTCGCGCTCTGCTCGCCCAGCACCCAGCGGATGGCGTCGGAGACGTTGGTCTTGCCGCAGCCGTTGGGGCCGATGACGCCGGTGATGCCGTTCCCGAACGACAGGTCGGTCCGGTCGCAGAACGACTTGAATCCCTGGATTTCGAGCTTGTAGAGGAACATCCGTGCACTCCACTGGTGCGACGAGGGAGGCCGGACGGGCAGGATACGGGGCGCCCCGCGCCGCGGGCATGCCCGCTGCAGCGCGAGGGACGGGTCCTTCCCGACGCTGGACCTTCCTCGTTCACCGCCCGCGGGGAGTCGTCCCGCGACTGATGTCCGAGTTCCGAGACCTCGGTGTTTTGGCTGGCTGCGTGCGCGCTGTCTCCGGGCAGGTCTTTCCGAGGCGTGACGCACCGCCGGACCACCGGGAGCGGGGGCTCCCTGCGTGTGGCGGCCTGTGGCGGTCGAAGCGTCTGCGGGTACTCCTGCCGGGCGGCACTCTACGGGCGCGGATGCCGGCAGGTCAACGATTTCGGCGGGCGGAAAAGCCTGCCGCGCTCCGGTTCGCCGGTGCGCGTCCGGCTGGCCGATGTGCCGGACCGAATGGCGTGCGGTCGCGGGCCGCGCCCGCAAGGCTCCGAGCCTCCGGTCCTCAGGTCGCGAACGCCCTGCCAAGGGCGGTCGCGGCGATTCCGACTTCGGCATCGCTCAGCGTGCGCACATCGAGGCGGAAGGCCTTCGCCCGCACGGTACCGATCACCGGGGGCTCCGCGGCGCGGGCGCGACGCTCCAGCTCGTGCGCGGGCATCGTGGGGTGCGTCAGCTCGACGACCGGGCCCGCGAGCCGCGTGCCCGGCAGCGAGCCGCCGCCCACCTCGCCGTGCCCCGTAACGACGCGGGTCGAGAGTCCGGGCACGCGGGCGGTCAGCTCGGCGGCCAGCCGGTCGGCGCGCTCCCCGAGGTTGTCGGAAGTCTCGGTCAGCATCGCCAGCACCGGCAGGGAGCGGCTCGCCCGCCCGGGATCCTCGAGCAGCGCCAGCGTCGCCTCGAGCGCGGCCAGCGCCAGCTTGTCCACGCGCAGGGCGCGCGCGAGCGGGTCCTTCTTGAGGCCCGCGACGAGCTTCGCGCGCCCCAGCACGAGCCCGGCCTGCGCGCCGCCGAGCAGCTTGTCGCCGCTGAACGTGACCAGGTCGGCGCCGTCGGCGAGGCACTCGCCCACCGTCGGCTCGCGCCCCAGCCCGTACGCCGCGAAATCCACCAGCGCGCCGCTGCCCAGGTCCTCGATGAGCGGCACCTTGTGGCGGCGGGCGAGCGCGGCCAGCTCGGCGGTCGTCGGCCGCGCCGTGAACCCCTCGATGCGGAAGTTGCTGGGGTGGACGCGCAGGATGGCCGCGATGTCGCGGCCGCCGCGGGCGAACGCGCGCTCGTAGTCGCGCAGGTGGGTGCGGTTGGTCGAGCCGACCTCGATCAGCCGGGCGCCGCTGCGCTCCATGACCTCGGGCACCCGGAACGAGCCGCCGATCTCGACCAGCTCGCCCCGCGAGACCACGACGCCGTGTCCCGAGGCGGTGGCGGTCAGCGCCAGCAGCACGGCGGCCGCGCCGTTGTTGACGACGGCCGCGGCCTCGGCTCCGGTCAGGCGCAGCAGCCGCCGCTCGACCCCGAGCCCGCGGTCGCCGCGGCGCCCGGCTTCGAGATCGAACTCGAGCGAGCAGTAGCCGGCGGCCACGTCGTTGACCGCGCGGCGCGCGGCCTCGGCGAGCGGCGCGCGGCCCAGGTTCGTGTGCAGGACGATGCCCGTCGCGTTCAGGACGCGCACGAGCTGCGGCCGGGCGGCGGCGCGGGCGCGCGCGGCGGCGGCCGCGGCGAGCGCCTCCGGATCCGGCGCCACCGCGCCGGCGCGCCTCAGGGTCTTGCGCGCGGCGGCCAGCTCCTCGCGCACGGCGGCGACCACGACGGCGCGCGGCAGGCTCGCGAGCGCGGCCGCGAGCGGCGCCGAACCGAGCAGTTTCTCGACGGCGGGCAGGGTGCGGAGCTTCGGGGTCGGCATGGCCCGCACGCTAGCCCGGCACGTTCTCCGGCCGCAAGGCGGGCGCCGCGCGCGTGTGGAGCGTCGGCGAACTCGTCCTCCCCCACGCGTCGCTGATCGTGCCCCCGTGGACCACGTTCGCCTGGGCACGGGGGACGCCCGGCGCGCCGGCCCGCGCGCGTCAGCCGCCGAGATAGGCGGCCTTGACCTCGGGATTGGCGGCCAGCCGGTCGGCCGCGTCCTCAAGCACCACGCGTCCGGTCTCGAGCACGTAGCCGCGCTTCGCCACGCCGAGCGCCATGTGCGCGTTCTGCTCGACGAGCAGCACGGTGACGCCGCGGCGGTTGATCTCGACGATGTTGCGGAAGATGTCGCGCACCAGGATCGGCGCGATCCCGAGCGAGGGCTCGTCGAGCAGCAGCACGCGCGGCCGGGCCATCAGCGCGCGCGCGATCGCCAGCATCTGCTGCTCGCCCCCCGAGAGCGTGCCCGAGAGCTGCCGTCTGCGCTCGAGCAGCCGCGGAAAGAGCTGGTACATGGCCTCGCGGTCCTGGCGGATGCCCGCGCGGTCCTTGCGGTGGTAGGCGCCCAGCTCGAGGTTGTCCTCGACGGTGAGGTTCGCGAACACCATGCGGCCCTCGGGCGACTGCGACAGGCCGAGCGCGACGATCCGGTGCGCCGGCAGCCGGGTGATGTCCCGCCCCTCGAAGGTCACGCGGCCGGCCTTCGCCGGCACGAGCCCTGAGAGGGTGCGCAGGAGCGTCGTCTTGCCCGCGCCGTTGGCGCCGATCAGCGTCACGATCTCGCCGGCCTCGGCGCGCAACGACACGCCCTTCAGCGCGTGCACGGCGCCGTAATAGACGTCGAGGCCCTCGACTTCGAGCTGGCTCATGCGCTCGCCGTCTCCTCGCCCAGGTAGGCCTCGATCACCTTCGGGTCGCGGCACACCTGCGCGGGCGTGCCCTCGCAGATCTTGAGGCCGTAGTCGAGCACCGCGATGCGCTCGCAGATGCCCATGACCACCTTCATGTCGTGCTCGATGAGCAGGATCGTGAGCTTGAACCGGCGGCGCACGTCCCGGATCAGCCGCATCAGGTCCTCGCTCTCCTGCGGATTGAGTCCGGCGGCGGGCTCGTCGAGCAGCAGCAGCCGGGGCCGGCCGGCGAGCGCGCGGGCGATCTCGAGGCGGCGCTGCTGGCCGTAGGGCAGCTCGGTGGCGAGCGCGTCGGCGTAGGGCGCGAGCCCGAGCGCCTCGAGCATCTCCAGAGCCTCGCGCTGCAGCTTCGCCTCGTCCCGCTCGAAACCGGGCGTTCTCAGCACCGCCTCGACGAGCCCGGCGCGGCGGTGCGGATGCGCCGCGATCGCGACGTTGTCGCGGCACGAGAGGTGGCTGAAGAGTCGGATGTTCTGGAACGTCCGGGTGATTCCGCCGGCGGCGATGCGGTGCGCCTTGAGCCCCGAGACGACGCGGCCGTCGAACGTCACCCGGCCGCGGGTCGGCGAGTAGACGCCGGTGATCACGTTGAAGACCGTCGTCTTGCCCGCGCCGTTGGGACCGATCAGTCCGACCAGCTCGCCGGCGCCGACCGCGAGGTCGAGGTCGGCGACCGCCTTGAGGCCGCCGAACTGCATCGTCAACCGCTCGAGCGAGAGCAGCGGCGCGCTCACGTCCGCGCTCCCGCCGGACGGCGGCGCAGCAGCCGCCGCCACGACAGCTCGCTCGTCCCGAGCAGGCCCTGCGGCCGGGTGATCATCAGCACGATCAGCAGCAGCGAGTAGATGACCATGCGGAAATCCTTGACCGGCCGCAGCACCTCGGGCAGCAGCGTCAGCACGATCGCCGCGAGCACCGAACCCGACAGGCTGCCCATGCCGCCGAGCACGACCATCGCGATCACCTCGATGCTCTTGAGGAACGTGAAGGTGCCCGGGTTCAGGTACGACAGGTAGTGCGCGAACAGCCCGCCCGCGATGCCGGCGAAGAACGCGCCGAGCACGAAGGCGATGACCTTGTAGCGCGTCGTGTCCACGCCCAGGGCCTCGGCGGCGATTTCGTCGTCGCGGATCGCGAACATCGCGCGGCCGTGCGTGCTGTGCGCGAGGTTGCGCGCGACCACCAGCACGACCGCGACGCCCAGGAACACCCAGAAGAAGTCGGCCCAGTGAGGAATGCCGGGCAGGCCGCGCGCGCCGCCCACGGCGTCGATGTTGAGGATCACGACGCGGATGATCTCGCCGAAGCCGAGCGTGACGATGGCGAGGTAGTCGCCGCGCAGCCGCAGGCTCGGCAGCCCGACCAGCCAGCCGAACACGGCCGCCACGAGTCCGCCCAGCACGAGCGCGACCAGCAGCATCGCACCCTCGGCGCCCCACGCCGGCACGCCGGCGCGGGTCAGCGCGGCGACGGTCTTCATCCCGACCGAGAGCGAGAACATGGCCGAGGTGTAGGCGCCGACCGCCATGAAGCCGGCGTGTCCGATCGAGAACTGCCCGGTGAATCCGTTCACCAGGTTCAGCGACACCGACAGGATGATGTTGATGCCGACCAGGATGAGCACCTGGTAGAAGTAGGGGTTCACCGCCCGCGGCAGCCAGACGTTGAGCGCCGTGAGCGCGATCAGCAGCGCGACCGGGCCGAGCGCGCGGCGGAGCATCAGACCTTTTCCGTCACGGCCTTGCCGAAGATTCCGGCCGGCCGCACGAGCAGGATGAAGATGAGCAGCACGAACGCGATCGCGTCGCGGTAGGTGGGCGACACGTAGCCCGTCACCAGCACCTCGGCCACGCCCATCACCAGGCCGCCGACCACGGCGCCGGGGACGTTGCCGATGCCGCCCAGCACCGCGGCGACGAACGCCTTGAGCCCCGGCATGATGCCCATGTAGGGCTCGATCTTCGGGCTCTGCAGCGCGACCAGCACGCCGGCCGCGGCGGCGAGGGCCGAGCCGATCATGAAGGTGAACGAGATGATGCGGTCCACCGAGATGCCCATGAGCGAGGCGGCCATGTGGTTGTGCGAGACGGCCTGCATCGCCTTGCCGACGCGCGTGTGACGGACCAGCAGCCGCAGCAGCAGCATGAGCACCAGCGAGACGACCAGCACGATGAGCTGCTGGTTGCTGACCGTCACTCCCGCCCCGAGCTCGACGGGGTGCGAGACGACGAGCTGCGGAAAGAACTTCGGGTCGGCCCCGAACACCAGCACGCCGCCGTTCTCGAGCAGCAGCGAGACGCCGATGGCGGTGATGAGCGCCGCCAGGCGCGAGGACTTGCGCACCGGCTTGTAGGCGAACCGCTCGATCAGCACGCCGATGAACGCGCACACCACCATGCTCGCGAGCAGCACCACCAGCGCCTTGCCGGGGGACGGTTCGGCGCCGGCGTTGAGAAAGCGCGACGCGTACAGCCCGACGAACGCGCCCAGCATGTAGATGTCGCCGTGCGCGAAGTTGATGAGCCGCAGGATGCCGTAGACCATCGTGTAGCCCAGCGCGATCAGGGCGTACACGCTTCCCCACGTCACACCGTTGACCAGCTGCTGCAGGAACTCCGACATGCCCGTTCGCGCGAACGCCGGCCGGGACTCCGGCCGGCGTCGCCCGGTTCCTCCGCGCTACGGCTGAATGGTGGTGTTGTAGACCTTCCTGCCGCCCTTGATCTCGATCACCACCGCCGGCTTCGAGGCGTCGCGGTTGGCGTCGAGGGTGATGGTGCCCGTGACGCCGGGGAAGTCCTTCGTCGCCGCGATCAGGTCGCGCAGCTTCGCGAGCGCCGCCTTGCGCTCCGGCGTTCCGGCCTTCGCCGAGCCGAGCGCGGCGAACGTCTTCGGATCGTCGGCGGCCAGCTTCTCCATCGCCTGGAACAGCACCTGGGCGGCGTCGTAGGCGAGGCCGCCGATCGCGTCGGGATCGGACTTGAACTGGGCGCGGTAGGCGTCGAGGAAGCCCTGCAGGACCGAGTCGGGCTTGTCCAGCGCCCAGTGGTTCGAATAGTAGGAGCCGTTGAGCGCATCGCCGCCGATCTCCAGCAGCTTCTCGCTCTCCCAGCCGTCGCCGCCGAGCAGCGGCACGGTGATGCCCAGCTCGCGCGCCTTGCGGGCGATGAGGCCGACCTCGGTGTAGTAGCCGGGGATGAAGATGGCGTCGGGATTGCGCGCCTTGATCGCGGTGAGCGCGGCGCTGAAGTCCTGATCGCCGGCCTGATAGGCCTGCTCGCCGACGATCTTGCCGCCGCCCTTGGTGAACGCGTCGGTGAAGTACTGCGCGAGCCCGACCGAGTAGTCGCTCTTGACGTCCTTGAGGATGGCGACCTTCTTGAGCCCCAGGTTCTCGAGCGCGAAGCGCGCCATGGTCTGGCCCTGGAAGTCGTCGAGGAAGCACATGCGGAAGATGTAGTCGCCGACCTGCGTGACCTTCGGGTTGGTCGAGGACGGCGTGATCATCGGCACGCCGGCCGCCTGGCAGATCGGCGCCGCCGCGAGGCTGCGCGAGGAGGCGACCTCGCCGATCACCGAGACGACCTGGTCCTGGTTGATCAGCTTCTGCACGACCGTGGCCGCTTCCTCGGCCTTGCCCTGGTCGTCCTCGTTCACGGTCCGGACCTTGAGTCCGCCGATCCTGCCGCCCTGGTGGTCGGCCAGCTGCTTCATCGCCACCTCGACGCCGGACTTGGTGGACTGGCCGAAGGTCGCGTCGCTGCCGGTCAGCGATCCGTAGACGCCGATGACGATCTCGTCCTGCTTCGAACCGCCCGCGCAGCCGGCGGCAACGATGGCGGCGCCGAGCGCGAGCGCGGCGAGCGCCCCGGACCCGATGCGGAACTTCATGACGACCTCCCTGTGCTGGGGATCGACTCACGAACCGGCGGGCTGCCCGCGGGCGGGCGTCGCGCGGCCACGTGCGACGAGGGACAATTGGGCTGGTTCACCACCCTGCAGGAACCGAGCGGCAAGAGGTAGCACGCTGCCGACGCGCGCGGCAAGACCAAAGGCCCCCTGGCGCGGCGTTCGATCGCGCGGAGCCTTCTTGCCGCGCCGCCGCCGCGGGAGCTAGCTTGCGGCATGCACCCGACCGCCGCAGGCCAGAGCCGCGCGCCACGCCCGCACGCGCGCCACGGTGCGGCCGCGGCCGTCGCCGCGGGGCTGGCGCTCGTCACCCTGAGCGCGCTCGCGGGGTGCGGCGTCCGCCCGCCCGCGCCCTGGTCGGGCCCGCCCGTGCCGCCGGCGCCGCCGGCGCCGGCGACTCGCCCGGCCGAACGACCGCGGCCCGGGTACGTCGCCCTCGCCGACTCGCTCGGCTCGGTGGACCCCACGGTCCTCTCGGGCCGGCGCGTCGCGATTGATCCGGGCCACGGCGGGTTCTTCCGCGGCTCACTCGGCGTGAACGGCACCGCCGAGGCCGACGTGAACCTCGGCGTCGCGCTGCGCCTGCGCGACCTGCTGGTGGCGCACGGGGCGGTGGTGCTGATGACGCGCGAGAGCGACCGCGACTTCCTCACCCCCGCCGACAGCTCGCTGCGCGCCGATCTTACCGAGCGGACGCGGATCGCCAACGCCTTCGCTCCCGACCTGTTCGTCTCGATCCACCACAACGCCGACGCCGGCGGCCGCCACGACGTCAACGAGACGCAGACCTACTACAAGCTCGGCGACGAAGGGCCCTCGTACGACGTCGCCAGCGACGTCCACCGCGCGCTGGTGCGCAACCTCGGCATCGAGACGCAGCGGCTCCTGCCCGGCAACTTCTTCGTGGTGCGCACGAGCGAGGGGGCGGCGCTGCTCACCGAGGCCAGCTACCTGACCAACCCGGACGTCGAGCAGCGGCTGCGCACGCCCGCCGCGCAGGAACTCGAGGCCGAGGCGCTCTACCTGGGCATCGCACGCTTCTTCATGCGCCGCGCGCCGGCGATCGAGACGCTCGAGGTGCGGGGCGACGAGTCCCTGCCCGCCGACACGCTGCTCGGCACCGGCCGGCCGCTGATCGTGGCACGGGTCGCGGGAACGTTCGACGCGGCGCGCGTGCGGGTGGACGGAGCCGAGGCGGCGACGAACCTGCAGTCCGGGCAGGTGACCGCGCGACCCGCGGCGCCGCTCGCCGCCGGCCGGCACGAGGTCGTCGTCTCCGTGCGGCTCGCGGGCGAAGGCTCGGCGCGCGAGCGGCGGCTGGCGTTCAGCGTGCGCAAGGACCCGGCCCTGCTCGCCGCGGACGCGCCCTGGCAGCGGCGCTGGAACGGCCGCGGCACGCTCGCCGCGCGCGTGCGCGTCACCGACGCCGACGGCCTGCCGCTGCCGGGCCCGCTGCCGCTGCGGCTGCGCGCCCTCGGTCCGCTCGCGCCGCGCGAGACGACCGTGGTGGCCACGGACGGGGTCGCCTGGGGTTACTTCCGGCATCGCGGCCGGTTCGCCCCCGGCCGCGCGCGCATCGCGCCGGCGCTCGCGCCCGCCGCGCGCGTCCCGCGCCGCCCGCGCGCCGACACGCTGGGCGTGACGTTCGCGCGCGCCCCCGGCGGCCTGCGCACGGGCTTCGCCCGTCGGATGCCGGAGGCCGCCCCGCTGCGCGATGCGCCCGGGACCACCGGCGCCTGGCCCGCGGGCGACGCCGTCAACCGCGACGGCTTCGTGGCCGTGCGCGCCGATTCGGGCGGCGCGTTCCGCGCCCCACGCGTGGCGGGCTTTCGCGCCTGGGGTCCCGACACGACCTGGCCACCGGCCTACGTGGCGATCGCCGCCGGCGCGCTGCAGGGCCGCCGCGTGACGCTCGACCCCGAAGGCGGCGGCGACGACGACGCGGGCTCGGGCCCCTCGGGCACGCGCGCCTCGGCGATGAACCTGGAGGTCGCGCGGGCGCTCGCCGGACTGCTCGAGGCGGCCGGTGCGCAGGCCGTGCTCACGCGTGAGGGCGACGCTTCGGTTTCCGAGCTCGAACGCGTGCAGGTGTCCGAGCGCTTCCGCGCCGATCGCTACCTGCGGATCGGCCACGCCGCGGCGGCGCCCTTCGCCGGCCACTACTTTTCGAGCGCGGCCGGCAGGCGCTGGGGCGCGCGGGTCGCCGGTGCGCTGGTGGCGCTCGGCCTCGCCGATTCGCTGCCGGTGCGCGAGAGCGCGAAGTACGCGCTCTCGCAGGCGTCGGCGACGGCGCTCTACGTGTCGCTGGCGCGGATCGACGAGCCCCGGGAGGAGGCGAAGCTGCTCGAGCCCGGGCGGCTGCGCGCCGAGGCGTACGCGTTGTTCGTCGCGCTCGCGGCGGACTTCGCGGCGGCGGACTTCGGAGCCCCCGACACGATCGAGGTGCGCGACGCCGGCGGCCGTCCGGTGGCCGGCGCGCTCGTCACCCTGGGCGGAGCGCTGGTCGTGCAGGCGGGGCCCGACGGGCTCGCACGTTTCATCCGCACGGAGAGCGGGCCGATCGAGCTGGCGTGCGACGATCCGCGCGTGAACACGCGAGTGCTTCTGCTAGACTCCTCGCGCAGTCACCTGCTCTCCGGAGCTCGCTGACCGGCCGGGCCCGCGTACTTCCACTCGATCGGCCGAGCGACCGCATGCGGCACGGGATTGACGGCTACTTCGGCGAAATCGCCCATTTCCAGCGCCGGCTGAGCCTCTTCGGCGCCGCCGTCAGCGCCGCCCTGCTGCTGCTGCTCGCCGTGCTCCGGCAGCCCGCGATGCGCGAGATGCTCGACGACTCCAGGCGCTTCGGATTCGAGGGGCCGGACCAGTACGTCGAGCGCATCCTGCTCGAGCTGCGCGGTCCCGAGGAGCAACTCGGACGCAACTCGATGAGCGCCGCCCCGGTGAGCCGGCGCGAGAGCGGCGGGCGGCGTCCCGCGCGGGCTCAGGGCACGGTTCCGACGCCGCGGGCGGAGCGCCGCGGCAGGGACGCCGGCGAGGACGCCTTCACGCTCGAGGCCCGCCTGCGCGCGATGGCGCTCGAAGGCCCGATCGTCCAGTCGGAGGACCTGGTCGTCGAAAATCTCGTCCGACCGGATTACCCCGAGGAGGCGCGCCTCAAGGACATCGAGGGCCTGGTCGAGCTGGTCGCTCTGGTGGACACGACCGGGCGCGTCGCGCAGGTCGAGATCATCGGCGGCGCGCGCCATCCGCTGCTCGAGCACGCGGCGACGACCGCGGTGCTGCAGTGCCGCTACCGGCCCTACCGCTCGGGGGGGAGCCTGCAACCGGTGTGGGCGTACTTCCGGATCAACTTCCGGCTGTATTGAGCGGGCCCCAGATCTCGCACGGGCGGAGCCGCTACGGCGTCGCGATCTCGACGGCCCTGCCGCGCTGGATGGTCCAGACCGGCAGCGTGGCGCCTTCGGCGCTCACGTCGAGAAAACCGTGCGCGCGCAGCTCCGGATCGCGGCTGGCGAGGCGGGCGGACATCTCGGCCGGCGTGCGCGCGCCGGCCGCGACCGCCGCGGCGATCCGCCGGCCGCTCAGGAAGCCGCGGGTCCACAGCGCACCGGCGTGTTCGCCGCGCGCCGCGGCGAGCGAATCCACGATCGCCTGCTGGGCGGGCGCGAGCCGCCAGTCGTCGGCCACGTAGGTGACGCCTTCGAGCAGCACCTTCTCGCCCGCGTGGAACTGGTCGGGCGCGAGCGCGGTCCCGCCGCACACGCGCACCGAAACGCCTTCGGCGCCGAGCTGGCGCAGCAGCGTCACGGCCTCGCGCGTGTCGCCGTCCCAGAAGAGCACGTCGGCGCCGAACGTCCGCATGCCGCGCGCGAACGCGCGGAAGTCCCCGCCGCCCGGCGGATAGACGTCACGGCGCACGATGGTCGCGCCGAGCGACTCGGCGGCGGCCGCGAACGCGGTGACGAGCGCGCCCCGGGCGACCGCGCTCGAGGTGAAGATGGCGACCTTGCGGAACTTCTCCCCCAGCACCGCCCGGGCGAGCGCTTCGCCGCGGCGCTGGCTCGCGGGTCCGACCTGGAAGACCTGCGGGCCGGCGGTGCCGATCGCCTCGTCGGTCGCGGTCGGCGAGACCAGCGGCAGCGCGGCGATTCGTGTGCCGGCGGCGAGCGCGAACGTCGCCTCGCTGAGCAGCTCGCCGACGATCACGCCGCAGGTCGCCGCGGCGGTGTCGAGCGCGGCGGCCGCGCGCGCCGGCTCGGAGTCGCCCGTGCCGTGCTCCTCCAGCACGAACGGCTCGCCCGGGGCGCCCGAGGCGATGCCGGCCGCGAGCGCTTCGCGCACCGAAACCGCGTAGCCGGCGTAGTCGCCGCGATCGGGCAGCAGCACGCCCACGCGCCACACCGACTGGCGCGGGCGCAGCATGCGCAGGTCCGCCGGGTCGCGCTCGGTGCGCCGGCCCGACTCGGCGAGCGCGAGCTGCATGCGCGCCGCGAGCCGGCGGCGCAGATCGCTGCTCGCGCGCGGCGCGAGCCTGAACGCGGCCTCGGCGATCGCGCCCTCGTCGGGCCCGAGGCGCGTCGCGTCCAGCCGCAGCAGCCGCAGCAGCGGATCGAGCGAAGCGCCCTTGAGCCACGCGCTCAGCGCCTTCGTTCGCGCGGACGAGGGCGCCTGGGCGAGGAGCGCCTCGCCTTCGCGCGGGTCCCACGCGCCGCTGCGCGCCGCCGCGCTCACCGGGGCGCTGCCGGCCAGCGCGAGCATCAGCACGGCTGCGCCGGCGATACGCGGAAGTGATCGGCGCGCGCGACACGACCCGAGCCGCGCGGGGTTCGCGGGCGGGTGCGGCCGGCGGCGGTCGCCGCCCTGAATGGCGTGGGGGTCGAGGTCGCTCACATCTGGAACTTGCCGAAGTCTTCCGGGTTCAGCTTCTCGAGGTAGCGACGCAGTTGCTCGGCCTTCTCCTCGGCGGTCGGCTCGGCCGGCGGCTCGCCCGGCCCGGGCGTCTCGGCGCCCTCCTCCTGCTGCTCGGGCGGCGCCTGGAGCAGCGCCTCGTTGACGAGGATGGTCGCCCCGGTGCGCAGCGCGACCGCGATCGAGTCGCTGGGCCGCGCGTCAATCGAGAGCAGCCCGCCCTCGCGCTCGATGATGAGCGTGGCGAAGAAGGTGCCTTCCTTGAGATCGGCGATCAGGACGCGCGCGACGCGGGCCTTGAGCCCCTCGACGACCAGCGCGATCAGGTCGTGGGTCAGCGGCCGGGGAAAGGACTCCTGCGTCAGGAGCCGCTGGATCGCCATCGCCTCGCCGGGTCCGATCCAGATCGGCAGCACGCGCGGGCCTTCCAGCTCGCGCAGCACCACGACGTGCTGCTGAGTCCTGGGGTCGTAGACGAGTCCGTGGACCCGCGCCTCGACGATCTTCACGCTGCTATTTCGAACCCTTGACGGCCGCGGCGGCCGTCGAGTCCGCCCCCGTGAGGTTGAAGTTCGGCGCTTCCTCGGTGCGCATGTGCTCCACCATCCACTGCGCCGAGGCCGCGAGCTCGGACTTCGGGTACTTCGCCAGCAGCTCGCGGAACGCCTTCTCGGCCTTGTCGTAGTTCTTGAGTTCCTCGCTGTAGATGAACCCGATCATGAACGCGGCCTGCGGCGCGAGGTCGGCCTCGGGCCAGGCGTCCACCACGCCCTGGTAGGCGGCGATGCGCTGCTCGGGACCGCCCGCACTCTGCGCCTCGGTGAACATCTCGCGCGCCGACTTCTTCGTGATGAGGAACGAATGCACGGCCGCCGAGTCGGTCTTGACGCCCACCCGGGCGCGCACCTTCGCGAGCTCGGCCTGGTAGAAGCCCTGCTGCTTCTGCTGGGTGAGCTGGCGGAGGATGAAGGTGCGCACCTGCTCGAACGGGCGCGTGCCCTCGGGGCGGTAGCTGTCCACCTTGACGACGTGCCAGCCGCGGTCGGTCCGCCACGGCCCGCCGATCCCGCCCTCGCCGAGCGCCATCGCGGACTCGGCCAGCGCCGGCTGCGCGCCCAGTCCCGAGAACGTGCCCTCGCGGGTGACCGAACCCAGGTTGCCGCCGTTCGCGCGGGTGAGCGTGTCCTGCGTCCAGGTCGTGACGAGCTTGTTCCAGTCCGCGCCCCTGGCCTTCGCCAGAGCGAGCACCTTGCGCGCCTCGGCCTCGGTCTTGAGCTGGATGTGCCGCATCGTCACCGAGGCGGGGGTGCGGAACTCGGCGAGGTTCGCCTCGTAATACGCCTTCGCATCCGAGTCGCTGGGCGCGGGGTTCGTCGCCATCAGCTCGTTGATGCGCGTGCGGATCAGCAGGTCGCGGCGCTGCTGCGCGAGCTGGTGCACGATCGCCTCGCGCTTCTCGATGCCGTTCGCCTCGGCGTCCTGCAGCCACAGCCGCTCCTCGACCATGCGGTCGAGCAGTTGCTGGCGGCCTTCCGGGGTGGAATAGGTCGCCCGGTACTGGTCGGGAATCTCCGCCAGTCGGTCGGCCAGCGTGCGCCGGGTGATGACGTCGCCGCCGATTCTCACCAGCACGGCGTCGGAATCGTTCGGAGCCGCCGGCTTCGTCGCGCGGCTCTTCTTCGCCGGGGCCGCCAGCGTCGCGCTGGCGCCCACCAGCAGCATCAGCAACAGGATCGCGATGAGCCGCGGCCGCTTCATGCCCGCACCACCCAGACCTTCACGGTGGCCGTCACGCCGCCGTAGTAGCGCACGAGGACGTCGTAGTTGCCGAGCTGCTTGATGTGCTCGTCCATCTCGATGCGGCGCTTGTCCACGGCATGGCCCGCGGCTTCGAGCGCGCTGGCGACGTCGGTGTTGGTGATCGAGCCGAACAGCGTGTCCTCTTCGTTCGCCTGCGCCGGAATGTTGACCTGGAAGCCGTCGAGCCGGGCCGCTTCGATCCTGGCCGCCGCGATCAGCTTGTCGGCCTGCGCCGACTTCTGCCGCTCCAGCTCCTGGTACAGGTTCGCGGCCTTGGTGCCGGTCGGGATCGCGAGCCGGCGCGGCAGCAGGTAGTTGCGCGCGAAGCCCGGCTTCACGTTCACGGTCGCGCCCTTGGCGCCGACGCCCTTCATGTCTTCGAGCAGGATGACTTCCATCGTTCCTCTCCTACGCCTCCCGTTCGGGGGAGGGCTCCAGTCTGCGGTAGTCGAGCCACACGTCGCTCAATCCGACCACGGCGAGCGCCGGGAGCGCCCAGAACAGGCTCACGGCGATCACGAACACCAGCGTCAACGTCACGAGGGCGGGGGCCATGCCGCGCGCGCGCAGCACCGACTCCACGACCGCGAATCCCTGCACACTATATCCGAGCGCCGACTGCAGCAGCAGCACCGCCGCCACCGGATGCCAGGTCCGGCCGGCGAACACCACCAGCGCCAGGCCCGCGAGCAGCGGGGCGAGCGCGGCGTCCGGCATCCGCCAGGCCCGCAACGGCGAGCGGGACAGCTCGGGCCAGCCGAGGATCGTGGCCGCGCGCGCGGCGAGCGATCGTCCGGCCGCGACGAGCAGCACGGCCCACAGGAACAGCGTGTTCGGCACCAGGAACAGCAACTCCCGCCGCCGCACCTCCGGCGGACTCTGCAGCTTGCGCTGCATTTCCGCGCGCAGTTCGGCCGGCCATTTCGCGGTCTGCGAGGTGCGCAGCAGCGACTCCTGCTGGACCTTGAGCACCGCGTCGAACCGCCCCATCGCCGCCTCGAAGCCCGGCGCGACCGGCAGCAGCGCCGCCAGCGCCAGCAGCGGCACGTGCATCCACGCCCGCTCCCCGAGTCCGGCTCCCCCCCCTTCCTCGTGCAGCCCCATCCACGTCCCGACCGCCGCGCCGAGCGGCACCCAGGCCGTCGTCCACAGCGGCAGCCCCGCCTTGCCCGCGAACGCCAGCGCGGCCGAAGCCACGGCCAGCACCGCCGGCAGCGCCAGCGCCACCGGGCCGAAGCGCCACGCGAGCAGCAGCCCCGTGGCCACCGCCGCCGGCACGAGCAGCCACATCGCTCCCCAGCTCCCGGTCGAGCCGAGACCGCCGAACAGCAGCAGCAGCGTCAGCGTCACGACGCGCACCCAGGCGAGCGGGCGCGCCCCGCGCGCGGCTTCAGCGATAGAAGTCACTGGTGAACGGCAGCAGCGCCAGAACGCGCGCCCGCTTGATCGCGGTCGTCAGCTGCTTCTGGTGCATCGAACACGTTCCGGACACGCGCCGCGGCACGATCTTGCCGCGATCGGTCACGAAACGGCCGAGCCGCTTCTCGTCCTTGTAGTCCACGAAGCCGACCTTCTCGAGGCACAGCTTGCAGTACTTCTTCTTCAGGCTCTTGCCCTTGCTCTCACGTTCCTTGGCCATGTCGCTCTCTTTCGATTATGAGGTTGGATCCTCGGTGGGGCCCCCGGTCGGCGGACCGGCCGCGTCGGCGGAGGCCTTCTCGAGGAAGTGGACCGATTCGGCGCGGACCTCGAGGCTTTGCCGCTTCTCGCCCCTCGCCGTCGCCCACTCCCGCATCTGCAGCCTTCCTTCGACCAGCACCGGGCTGCCCGTGCGCAGGTACTGCGCGCAGACCTCCGCGAGGCGCTGGTAACACATCACCGTCACGAACCCCGTGTGCTCCTCCCACGATCCCTGGCGCGAGCGGTAGCGGCGGTGGAAGGCCAGCGTGAAACTGCAGACCGTCGTGCCGTCCTGTGCGTAACGCTTGTCGGGATCGCGGGTGAGCCGACCGCCCAGGGTCACCCGGTTGATTTCCGGGAGTCTCAGTTCGGCCATGTGACCTCCGCGGGGGCGCTCCGGTGCTATTCGCTGTCGTCCGCTTCGGCGCCCGCCGCCACGGCCTCGCCCTCGGGCACGCCCTGCGACAGCTCCGGCGGGACGTACACGGTGGTGAGCACGCGCATGACGCTCTCGTTCAGGCGCAGCCGGCGCTCGATCTCCTTCACCATCGGGCCGGCGCCGCTCCACACGACGAGCGTGTACACGCCATCGCGCTTGCGCTCGATTTCGTAGGCGAGCCGGCGCTTGCCCCACTTCTGGACTTCGACCACTTCGCCGCCCAGATCCTTGATCCAGCCGGACACCCTGGCCGATTCCTCGGCGGCGCGGGCTTCGTCGTACCCGGGCTCGAGGATGTAGACGGTTTCGTACTTGGTCACGACTCGGAATCCTCCCTGCTGACCCTGCGATTGAACCGGTTCATCGCCGCCGGCGCGCCTTCCGCCAGCCAGCACTCCACGGCGTCCGCCGCTCGGCGCACCGCCTCCTGCATCGCCGGCGCGTCCTCCGGCGCGAACTCCTCCAGCACGTGCTGCTTCAGTTCCGCGCTGCTGTCGGCGGCCCCGACGCCCACGCGCAGCCGCGCGTACTCGCGGTGCCCGACCGCCGACTCGATGCTCTCGAGTCCGCGGTGCCCGCCGCTCGATCCGCCCGCCCGCAGGCGCAGCCTGCCGAGCGGCAGGTAGACGTCGTCCGAAACGACCAGCAGTTCGCCGGCCTGCAGCCCGTGCCGGTCCTGCCACTCCCGTATCGCTTCCCCGCTCAGGTTCATGAACGTGA
Organism: Candidatus Eisenbacteria bacterium; assembly: GCA_020847735.1. Taxonomy (NCBI): domain Bacteria; phylum Candidatus Eiseniibacteriota; species Candidatus Eiseniibacteriota bacterium. The sequence continues at coordinate 71,220 of JADLBL010000003.1, read as the reverse complement.
GCGGTTGCATCAGCACTCCCTCGTGCCCGTGCAGGCGCACCCGCCGCGCGCGGTAGACCGGGCTCTCCTCGGAGCCCAGCGCCCCGCCGCGAGCCGCCAGCTCGTCGAGCACCCGCCACGCCACGTTGTGCCGCGTGCGCGCGAAGCGCTCGCCCGGATTGCCCAGCCCGACCACGACCCGCACCGGCGGTTACTTCTTCTCCTTCTCGCCTTCGCCCTCTTCCTTCTTGCCCTTGGCGCCCACGACTTCGGGCTCCGCCGGACCCGTCGCGGTCGCGGCGACTTCGCCCTCCGCCGGCGCCGGCGCCTCCTCGACGGTCGGCGCGACGACCGTCAGCAGCGTCGTCGAGGGGTCCGTCAGGATTTCGAAGCCTTCGGCCTTCAGGTCGCGCACGTGCAACGACTCGCCGATGTTGAGCGCGGTGACGTCCACGTCAATGGACGCGGGAATCGCCGTCGGCAGGCAGCGCACCTCGACCTGGCGGGTGATCACCTCGAGGATGCCGCCGCCGTCCTTGACGCCGATCGCCAGGCCGACCGGGTGCACCACGACCTCGACCTCGATCGTCTCGGTGAGCGAGATGTGCTGGAAGTCGAGGTGCACGAGCGCGCGCGACAGCGGATCGATCTGCGCGTCGCGCACCAGCGCCGTGAACTCGCCGCCGTCCACCTTGAGATTCACGATCGCGTTGCCGCCCTTGTGGGCGCGCATCGCCGTCGAGAACTCGCGGCCGTCCACCATGACCGCGATCGGCTGCTCGCCGTGTCCGTAGATGACGCCCGGGATCTGCCCGGCCGCGCGCGCCCGACGGGCGCCGCCCTTGCCGATGACCTCGCGGCGCTTGCCGCTCAGCTGAATGACCGCCATGTGACTCCTCCTCGTGATGCCGTTCCGGGCTCGCCCGGGTTCCTCGTCATCTTCCCTGTCCGCCGCGCGCCCGCGGGGCGCACCGGCGGTCGCGCGCCGTCAGACGAACAGCGAGCTCAGCGAACGTTCCTCGTGAATGCGCTGGACCGCCTCGCCCAGCAGGCCCGCGACCGACAGTTCGCGGACCTGGGACGGCAGCGAGCCGGGTTCGTGGTTCAGCGTGTCGCTGACCACGACCTCCTTGATGGGCGAGTCGGCGATGCGCTCGAACGCGCCCGGGCAGAACACGCCGTGCGTGACCCCCGCGTAGATGTCGCGCGCGCCCTGCTTGCGCATCGCGTGCGCGGCCTGGCACAGCGTGCGCGCCGTGGTGACGACGTCGTCGAACATGACGATGTTCTTGCCCTGCACGTCGCCGATGATGTTCATGACCTCGACCGAGTCGGCCTTCGGCCGGCGCTTGTCCACCAGCGCCAGCTCGGCGCCGAGGCGCTTGGCGTACGCGCGCGCCATCTTCACGCTGCCGATGTCGGGCGCGACCACGACCAGGTTGGGCAGCGCCATGCGCTCGAAGTGGTCGATCAGCACGGGGGCCGCGTACAGGTGGTCGAGCGGGATGTCGAAGAAGCCCTGGATCTGAGCGCTGTGCAGGTCCATGGTCAGCGCCCGGTCGGCGCCGGCGACGGTGATCAGGTTGGCGACCAGCTTGGCGGTGATGGGCGCGCGCGGCTGGTCCTTGCGGTCCTGGCGCGCGTAGCCGAAGTAGGGCAGCACGGCGGTGACGCGGCGCGCGGAGGCGCGCTTGGCCGCGTCGAGCATGACCAGCAGTTCCATGAGGTGATCCGCCGGCGCGTTCGTGGACTGCACGACGAACACGTCGGCTCCGCGGATGTTCTCGTTGAAGCGCACCGAGACCTCGCCGTCCTCGAAGCGCCCCAGTTCGACGTCACCGAGCGGAACCTTCAGCTTTTCGCAGATGGCCTTCGCCAGTCGCCGACTGGCGCTTCCCGCGAAAACGCGGCAGGGATCCACGCGCGAACCTCCCGGGCTGGTCACGATCTCGCAGCAAACGCGCGGAGGTCCCGCCCCCGCGCAGGAACAAGGCAACACTCACGGCGGGTCGGTCCCGTGGGGACCGCGCCCGCGCGTGCATCCGACGCATTCAGGAGCTTCGAATCGTCCGCCCGGAAAGGTTGGCTGGGGCGGGAGGATTCGAACCTCCGAATGCGAGAGCCAAAGTCTCGTGCCTTACCACTTGGCCACGCCCCACCAACAGAACGGGGTTTCCGTCACGGTCCGATCGGCGCGAACGCTTCCCGGGGTGCTGGCTATTGGCCCAGAGAAAACTGCCGGATGGGAAAAAGCGGGCGGGAGCATACAGGCCATCCCGGACCGGCGTCAACGCGGGGGAGGCGGTCCGGAGGCGGGTGACGCGCGGGGGCGCTTCAGTCGGAGTAGGGCTGGTTCTCCGCGGGCACGTGCGGCGTCGGGTTGGCGAGTTCGCGCTGGTACTCGGCCATGACCGTCTCGTGCAGATACTTGCGCGTCGCGTCGTTGATGGGATGCGCCAGGTCCTGGTGCTGGCCGTCCGGACGCTTGCGGCTCGGCATCGCCACGAACAACTCCCGGTTGCCGCGGATGATCTTGAGTCCGCGGACCACGAAGGAGTTGTTCAACGTGATGCTGACGAACGCCTTGAGCTTCTCGTCGTTCCGAAGCGAAACCCTGACCTCGGTGATCTCGACCATTCGGATCTACCTCGGAGCCATCCGTGAAGGTAGCTGGCTCGGTGTTGCGCCCTTCCTGAGCGCGGCGGGATGCAGTTGGCCATGGGATTTCTTCTGCCCTTGCCTCCCGTCCGGGTCATCGCTTCGCGATGAGCCGCAGACCCCTTCCGACGGATCGAACCTGGTAGATCGGCTCGGGCCCGGGGAAGCGGCCTGCAATCTCCCGGACTGAAACGCCTTCCGGCACGAATCCGAAAACCCCCGATCCGCTCCCGGTCAGGTGCGGATCGAGCAGCCCCGCCCGCCGCATGCGCGTGCGAAGCCCTTCGAAGTCATGCCGGCGCTGCCCCAACACTTTCTCGAAATCATTCCCCAGGCGCATGCGCTCAAATGCCGTAACTTGCTCGCGCCCAAGGCTTGCCGCCAATCTTAGAAGGCGTTTCCAAGCTGTCAAGCCATATTTGGTCCCATCCAGTCGGCGAAAGGCGTCCGCGGTGGACACCCGCCACGCCGGCACGACCACCAACGCGCGGAGCGGGCGCGTCCGGCGCAGCGGGCGCAGGACCTCGCCCCGGCCGAGCCCGAGCGCCGTTCCTCCGGTGATCGCGAAGGGGACATCCGAGCCCAGCTCCGCCGCCAGGCGAATACGTCCCTCACGGCGAAGGGGCACGCCATGCAGGGCGAGCATCGCCGCGATCGCCGCCGCGCCGTCGGCGCTGCCGCCACCCATGCCCGCCCTTGCCGGGATGCGCTTGACCAGGGTGAAGCGCGCCCCGCCCTTCAGGCCGAGCCGGCCCGCGGCCAGCCGCGCTCCCCGCAGGACGAGGTTGTCCCCGCCGCCGGGGACGCCGGTTCGGGCCGCTCGACCCTGCGTCCCGCGCAGCGCCGCCTCCTCGTGGCGAACGACGAGCGAGTAGCCGCGGCCCGTGCGCTCGGCGATCAGCGTGTCGGCGAGCGAGACGGACTGGAACACCGTGACCAGGTCATGGAAGCCGTCCGCACGCGGCGGGCCGACGCGCAGCCCGAGGTTCAGCTTGGCGTGCGCGGTGACGGTGACGCGCTTCGCCGGCCGCGCCGCGCCGCGGCGGATGCCGCGCACCGGGCTCACGGCCGGCCGTAGAGAATCCAGACCGCGACCACCAGGAACGACGCGACGGTGACCTGGATCGGCCGGTCGGTGAGCAGCACCACGGACGGGTCCTCGCTCGTCTCGGAGACGCGCACGAGGAACAGGTAGCGGAACACCCCGAAGGCGACGAACGGGACCGTGAACAGGAGCGCCTCGGTGTGGAACTTCCCGACCGTCGCCGGCCAGATCGTGTAGAGCGCGTACGCCATGAGCGTCGTCGCCGCCGACACCGTGAGCATCACGTCGAGCAGTTCGGGGGTGTACGTCCGCAGCACCGCGCGCTGCTCGACCGCGTGCGCCCCGGCGTTGACGATCTCGCGCCGCCGCTTGCTCGTCGCCAGGAACAGCGCCCCGAAGAACGTGCAGACCATGAGCCAGGGCGAGAGCACGGTGTCGGGCACCACCGGGCGCAGCAGCTCGACGCCCGCGATCGCGCGCAGCACGAAGCCGAGCGCGATCACGAACACGTCGAGGATCACCTTGTGCTTGAGCCCGTAGCTGTACGCGAGATTGCTCGCCAGGTAGATCGCGGCGACCCACGCGAAGGACGTCCCGAGCCACCCGGCGAGCGCGGCGACCGCCACCCATAGCAGCGGCAGCATCGCGCGCGCCACGGCGACCGGCAGCCGCCCGGAGGCGATCGGCCGGCGCGACTTCTTCGGGTGACGGCGGTCGGCCTCGACGTCACGCAGGTCGTTGAGCACGTAGACGGAGCCGGCGAGCAGCGAGAACGCGAGGAAACCTCCGGCGGCGCGCATCAGCAGCTGCGGCTCGCGCAGATGCTGCGAAAAGACGACGCCCACGAACAGCAGCAGGTTCTTCGTCCACTGCTTCGGACGCAGCGCCTCGATCGCGGCGAGCATCACCGCCGGCCGCCCTTGGCGCGCTTCGCCGGCTTCGCGGCCGCCGCCCGCGGCGCGCCCCCGCGCTTCGCGCGCGGCCGCCGGCGCGGCCCGCCCGCCATCGTGCCTGCGCCGAACATCGCCTGCTCGACGAGCAGGCAGAAGGCGTGCCCCATGGTGATGTGGCCTTCCTGGATGTGCGGCGTCGAGGCGTGCGGCGAAACCAGTGCGATGTCGCACGACGCCGCGAACGCCGCGCCCTTCGCGCCGGTCATGCCGATCGTGGTCATGCCGAGCGCGCCGGCCGCGCGCACCGCGCGCCGCACGCTCTCGGAGCCGCCGCTCGTGGTGATCGCCACCAGCACGTCGCCGGGCGAGCCGAGGCCCTCGAGCTGGCGCGCGAAGACGTCCGCGTAGCCGTAGTCGTTTCCGATCGCCGTGACCGCCGAACTGTTGGTGGTGAGCGCGACCGCCGGCAGGCCCGGCCGGTCCACCAGGTAGCGGCCGGCGAACTCGGCCGCGAGGTGCTGGGCGTCGGCGGCGCTGCCGCCGTTGCCGCAGAAGTACACGGTGCCGCCGTTCTCGAAGCACGCCATCAGCGCTTCGGCCGCCGCCGCGACCGCGGGTCCGTTGACGCGCGCCAGGCGCGCCGAGGCGCGCGCCGCCTCGGCCAGCGCCGCCTTCGCCTGCCGCTCGAGCGGCCCGTCCGCGCTTCCCTTCGCCCTGGCCATGCGACCTCCGGTGCGCCTCACGCGCGCAGGTAACGTTCGAGGGCGTCGCGCCAGTGCGGCATGCGGCGTCCGGTGACGTGTTCGAAACGCCCGTTGTCGAGAACCGAATACGCAGGGCGCGGAGCGGGCCGGCCGAGCTGCGCGCTGCTGATGGCCCGGATCTCCGCCGGCACACCCGCGACCTCGCAGGCGGCCACCGCGAGTTCGTGCCAGGTGCACGCGCCCGAGCCGGTGACGTGGAAGGTGCCGAACTCGCCGCGTTCGATCAGCGCCAGCAGGCCGTCGGCAAGATCCGCCGTCCAGGTCGGCGAGCCGTGCTGGTCGTTGACCACCGCCAGCGGCTGTCCGCCGCGCGCGCGCGCCAGGATCGTGTCCACGAAGTTCCTGCCGCCGCCGCCGTAAAGCCACGACGTGCGCGCGACGATGTGCCGCTCTCCCGTCTCGCGCACCGCCTGCTCGCCGGCGAGCTTCGAGCGGCCGTAGGCGCCGAGCGGCGCCACCGGGTCGCTCTCGCGCCGCGGCGCGCCGGCCGAGCCGTCGAAGACGTAGTCGGTGCTCATGGCCAGCACCGGCGCGTTCACGGCCGCCGCCGCGCGCGCGGCGTTGCGCGAGCCGAGGCCGTTGACGCGCATCGCCCGCTCCGGGTCGGACTCGCAGCCGTCCACGTCCGTCCACGCCGCCAGGTGCACGACCCAGTCGGGCCGCGCCCCGACCGCCGCGGCCAGCAGCGCCTCGCCGTCGGTGATGTCGATCGGCCGCGTCTCGCGCTGCGCTCCCGAGGCGGGCGGCGCCGGCAGCGGGCCGGTGTCCTGCGGATGGCGCACCGCCGTCACTTCGTGGCCGGCGGCCTCGAGCCTCGGCACCAGCGCGTGCCCGAGCATTCCGCCCGCCCCGGTCACCAGGATCCTCACGCCAGCTCCACCCGGCTCGAATCGCCGAGCATCAGCCGGTGGGCGCTCGGGCGCGCCTCGCGCGTCGTGACCACGACGTCGCGGCCGATGAGGCTCGACTCGATGCGCCCGGCGATCCCGCGCAGCTCGCTGCGGTCGAGCACGATCGAGTGCTCGATCTCGCAATGCGAGAGCTGCACGCCGTCGCCGAGCGCGGTGAACGGCCCCACGTAGCTGTCGGCGACGCGCGCGTTCGCGCCGATCACCAGCGGCCCGCGCAGGCGCGAGCGTTCGACGGTCGTGCCCGGGCCGATCGCCACCGGACCCTCGATCTGCGTCGCCGCGTCCACCGATCCCTCGATGCGCGTCGGCAGGTCGGCGAGCACGATGCGGTTCGCCTCGAGCAGGTCCTCGACCCGGCCGGTGTCCTTCCACCAGCCCTGGATGACGTGCGAGCGCACGTTCCGGCCGGTCGAGATGAGGTGCTGGATCGCGTCGGTGATCTCGAGCTCGCCGCGGGCCGACGGCCGGATCGCGCGCACCGCGTCGAAGATGGACGAGGTGAAGAGGTACACGCCGACCAGCGCAAGGTCGCTGCGCGGCTGCTTCGGCTTTTCCTCGAGCCGCACGACGCGCTCGCCCTCGAGCTCGGCGACCCCGAACTCCCACGGCCGGTCCACCTTCGCGAGCAGGATCTGCGCGTCGGGCTTTTCGGCTTCGAACTCGCGCACGAACGGCGTCACGCCGTCCTTGATGAGGTTGTCGCCCAGGTACATCACGAACGAGTCGCCGGCCATGAACGGCTCGGCGATCTTGACCGCGTGCGCCAGCCCGAGCGGCGCCTCCTGCTCGATGTAGGTGACCTGCAGGCCGAAGCGCGAGCCGTCGCCCACGTCGGCCCGGATCTCGGCCTGCGAGTTGACCAGCACGGTCACCATTTCTCCGGTCCGGTGGTCGGGCTGCAGCAGCTCGCGCGGATCGCTGACGACGATGCCAACCTCGCGGATGCCCGCAGCGGCGATGGACTCGAGTCCGAAATGCAGCACCGGCTTGTTCGCGACCGGCACCAGTTGCTTCGCGCGCGTGTGCGTGATCGGCCGCAGCCGCGTGCCGCGACCGCCCGCAAGGACCAGGGCCTTCACTCGAGCCTCCGCAGGAAGATCAGGAATCCGAAGATGAGCACCGCCGCGATGAGCAGCAGAAAGACCAGTTCGAGAGCCGACAGACCGCCGATCACGACGCGAGCGCCCCGGACAGGCGCCGGCGCGCCTCCTCGAGGGCGTCCGCCAGGCGGCTCGCGTCCTTGCCGCCGGCGAGCGCCAGGTGCGGCTTGCCGCCGCCCGAGCCGCCGGTCACCTGCGCGACCGCCTTGACGAGTTCGGAGGCGTTGAGCTTCTTCTCGGCCACGAGATCGTCGCTGACGGCCGCGAGGAAGGTGAGCTTGCCCTCGTTCTGCAGCGCCAGCACCGCCGCGCCGCGGCCGAGCCGCTCGCGCAGCTTGTTCGCGGCCTCGCTCACCGCCTTCGTGTCGCCGCCGGCCGCGAGCTCGGCCACGACCCAGCGCCCGCCGGGCGCGGCGGTCGCCGAGGAGGCCAGCTTCTCGAACTCGGCTTCGAGCCCCTGGCGGCTGCTCTCGGCCTGCGCCTTGCGCAGCGCCGCGATCTCGGCCTTGAGCTTCTCGATCTGCGCCGGAACCGTCGCGACCGGCGCCTGCAGCGCGCGCGCCGCTTCGGCGAGCGTCGCCTGCTGGGCGTGCAGCCACGCCAGCGCCTCGCTCCCGCACATCGCCTCGATCCGCCGCACGCCGCTGGCGATCGCCTGCTCGCCGGTCAGCACGAACGCGCCGATCTCGCCCGTGCGCGCGACGTGCGTGCCGCCGCACAGCTCGCGGCTCGGCTCGATGCCGGCTTCGGGGACGCCCGCGACGGTCACCATGCGCACCTCGGCGCCGTACTTCTCGCCGAACAGCGCCATCGCGCCCTGCGCCTTCGCTTCGTCAATCGGCATCACACGCCAGCCCACCTCGCGGTCCGCGAGCACCCAGTCGTTGACGCGCTTCGCGACGCGCTCGAGCTGTTCGTCGGCCGGCGCCTCGAAATGCGAGTAGTCGAAGCGCAGCCGGTCGGGCGCGACCAGCGAGCCGGCCTGGTGGACGTGCCCGCCCAGGACGGTGCGCAGCGCCGCGTGCAGCAGGTGCGTCGCCGTGTGGTGACGCAGCACCGGCCGGCGGTGCGCCGGATCCACGATCGCCGACAGCGCGCCCGCGGCGCTCGCGGCCAGCAGCGCCTGGCGGTCGCCGGACTCGAGCGTCAGGCGGTGGACGATGGCGTCGTCCTCCTTGTAGACGTGCACGAGCGAGGCACGCGCGCCGCCGCCCGCGAGCAGGCCGCGGTCGGCGACCTGGCCGCCGGACTCGGCGTAGCAGGGTGTGCGGTCGAGCACGACCTCGAGGCCGACCTCGCGCTCGCGCCAGCGCGTGACGAGCACGCCGTCGGTGGTGGTCGTTTCGTAGCCGAGGAACTCCGAGTCCGGGCCCGTCCGCACGACCGTCCACGGCGCGCGGTTCGCCTGCTCGGCCGCAACGAACCTGCTCGCCGCGCGTGCGCGCGCGCGCTGCTCCTCCATCGCGGCCTCGAAGCCGTCGCGGTCCACTTCGACGCCGCGGGCCGCCGCCAGCTCCTCGGTCAGCTCGATCGGGAAGCCGTAGGTGTCGTGGAGCAGGAACGCATCGGCGCCGGCGACGCGCTTCGCGCCCTTGCCGAGCAACTCCTCGAGCCGTGACATGCCGGCCTCGTAGGTCCTGCCGAAGCCGCTCTCCTCCTGGTCGAGGACGCGCAGGATCCGGTCGCGCTGCGTGACCAGCTCGGCGTAGTGGCCGCCGAACTGCCCGATCGCGCGCTCGGCCGCGGCGGCGAGGAAGTTCTCGTCCAATGCGAGCCCGTGCCGCGAACGGCCGCGCGTCACCGCGCGCCGCAGCAGCCGGCGCAGCACGTAGCCGGCGCCCTCGTTGCCGGGCAGCGCGCCCTCGGCGATCGCGAACGCCAGAGCGCGCACGTGGTCGGCGATGATGCGCGCGTCGCGCGTCGCCGCCTTGCGGTCGGCGATGCGCCGCGCCTGCGAGAGCACCGAGTCCACGAGCGGCGCGAACAGATCGGTCTCGAAGATCGTGCTCTTTCCCTGCAGGATGAGCGCGAGCCGCTCGATGCCCATGCCGGTGTCGATGCCCGGGTTCTCGAGCGGCGCGAGCGTGCCGTCGGGCCGCGCGTCGAACTGCGGGAAGACCAGGTTCCAGAACTCCATGAACCGGTCGCCGGGATCGCCCGCGGCCTCGCCCCAGAACGCGCCGTCCGGCAGGTAGTCGGGGCGCTTCTCGCCGAGGTCGAAGTAGATTTCGCTGCACGGCCCGCACGCGCCCGCGCCGCCCGCCGGCCCCCAGAAGTTGTCCTTCCGCCCCAGCGCGACGACGTGGTCCGGCCGGACTCCGAGCTTGCGCCACAACGCCGCGGCCTCGTCGTCGCGCGGCACGCCCGGTTCGCCGCCGAAGATGGAGACGTGCAGGCGGTCCGCCGGCAGGTCCAGCACCTTCGTCACGAACTCCCACGCGTACGCGGTCGCGTCCTCCTTGAAGTACGCGCCCTTCGCCTTCGGACCGAACGAGAAGTTGCCCAGCATCTCGAAGAACGTGTCGTGGCGCGGCGTGAGGCCGACGTTGTCGAGGTCGGTCAGGCGCAGGCTCTTCTGCACCGAGGTCGCGCGCGTGTACGGCACGTCGCGGGCCGAGTAGTACGGCTTGAACTGCACCATCCCGGCGGTCGTGAACATGAGCGTCGGGTCGCCGTAGGGCACGAGCGGGCTGGAGGGCACCTCGGTGTGCCCGCGCTGGACGAAGAAGTCGAGGAAGGCCCGGCGCAACTGGGCGCCGGTCTTGAGCGTGGCGTGCTGGGACATCCGGTCTCCCCGGGGCGGACGCGCGACGGGACCCGCTCGCGCGCGGCGCGGCCGGGCCGGTCAGGGTGCGGATCGGAAACCGCGGAAAGATAGCGGAAACCCCCCCGTGCCTGCACCCGCGACTCGGACGAGCGCCTCTCGAGCGCGCGCCACCCCCGGCTCCGGCGGCGACTGCGGCACTCCGGGTCGCACCAGTCGCTGGCGTCAGCCAGGCCCGCCAGGCCTCCGCCGGCGCGACGCTCCCCCCCCCGCGCGGCGCTTCCGGTTCGCCGTCGCTACCGCGTTCCCCGGCTCACCCAGCGAGGTGGCGTGACACCCGCCTGCCGGAGCAGCAATTGCAGCTGCCCGACATGGTGCTGCACGTGCCGCAGGCAGTAGAGATGCTGCTCGAGCATGGTGAAATCCGTGCCGGGGCGGAACGTGCTCGGCCGCGCCGCCTGCGCGGCCGTGAACCCGGCGAACACCGCTCGGAGCCTCGAGCGGACCCCCGCCAGCACCGCGAGAAGTTCGGCCCGGGTGTGGACGCGTGGCGGCAGCAGGCCGTTCGGATCCAGCTCCTCGAGCCCGAATGGCGCCGGCGGCGGGTGCCGTTCGGGCACGTCGGACAGATCGCGGTCGAGCCAGAAAAGCGTGTGTGAGGCGAGGTACCAGAAGGCGTGCCAGTCATCCGCGTCGCCCCAGTGTTCGTCGGGGCAGGCGACGATCGCGTTCTCGAGCATGTCCACCGCGGCGCCGAACTGTCCCGCGACGGTCTCCAGCGGCGCGGCTTGCGTCATGCGTCCAGCTCGTCCATCCGCCGCGCGACCTCGCGGAGCTTGTCCGCCGACAACTCGGCACGCGCGATCGGGAACAGGAGCTCCTCCTCCTTGCTGAAGTGCGCCTCGATCATGGCCAGCAGCTCGGCGCCGGTCCGGCACAGGGTGGCGGCGGCCGCGCCCGCTCCCAGCTGCTCGTGCAGCCTCGCGATGCCGGCCTCGACGGCCGGGTGCTCGACCTGCTTCAGCTCGCGCAGGGTGTCGCGAAAACGGTCCGCGTTGCCGTGAATGTCGCGGTGCTCCTCGCGCATCATCAGGCCCGGGCCCCAGGCGCCGCCGAGCTCCTCCGCCACCACTTCGAAGAGCACCTCGTCCTCGCGCCGTGAGTGCGCGAGCAGTTCGGTGTCCATCACGTCGCTCGCCTCGCGCAACACCGGCAGCATTTCGGGCAGCGCCGCGTCGCCGCGCTCGCCCAGCTCGCGCACCGCGCGGCGCAACCCCTCGAGCCGGGCCAGGAGCCCGGCGTGTTCGTCGAGCAGTCGCTGGATGGGATCGCCGGTCACGAGGCGCTCCCCTCGCCGGGCCAGCCGGGGATCCACGACTCGGGCAGCCCCTCGGCGAGCAGCATCTGGGTCGTCGCGCAGGCCTCGCGCAGCGCCCGCGCGGCGGCGTACTCGCGCGACTCGTACCACGTTCTCGCCGTCACCAGGTCGGGGAACTCGAGGATCGCGAAGCGGGAGCCGGACCACTCGCCTTCGAGCGCTTCGACGGCGCCGCCGCGCGTCAGGTAGCGGCCGCCGTGGTGGCTGATCGAGGCCGGCGCGGCCTGCACGTAACGCTGGAACACCTCGGGGTCGTGGACGTCGATCCGGACGACGACATAGGCGGGCATGCCGGCTTCCTCCGCTCGAAGATCGGCGCCGGGTACGGCCGCGCGAGTCACCGGGCGGCCGGGCGCACGGCCAGACTACTCGACTTCACCCTCGTCGTCGCTCAATGCCAGCGCACGCCGGATCACGTCGCGATCGAAACCCCGCCGTGCCAGCAGCGCCCACAGGCGCTGCTCACGCACGCGCGGCTCGAGCCGGGCGTAGCGGTGGGCGACCTGCGCGAGCAGCTTGCGCGCGGTCGAGAGCTCGTCCACGCCGCCTTCGCGCTGCTCGATCAGCGCCCGCGCCGCGACCACATCGGGCTCGGCAATGCCCTTCGCGCGCAGCTCCTGCTGCAATCGCCGCCAGCCCGACGGCCTGCGGCCCCAGCGCCCGGCGAGGAACGCGCGCGCGAACTCGACGTCGTCCACGAGTCCTACCGCCGCGAGTCGCTCCAGCACCTCGACGATCGTGGCCGTCGCGTAGCCCTTCTCTCCCAGTCGGCGCGCGAGGTCGGCGCGCGGCCGGCGCTGGCGATCGAGGAGCTTCAGCGCCTCCTCGCGGCAGGCCTCGGAGTCCTCGATCGGCGCCGCCTCGGGCGGCGGCCGGCGTGCACCGGTACGCAGCGTGCTCACGTCGCGGAACCTCCTTGGGGAACGCGGAGCGCCGTTCGCCCGAATCCCGCGGGGTCACGGCGCGAACGAGGGGCGGCCGGCGGGCCGCCCCTCGTTCGCGTTCAGCGCTTGCGGTCCGCGCCCGCCATCGCCGGCGCCTGCGGCCGGGCCGCGGGTGTCGCCGCGCCGTTGGCCGGCGGCGCGGCCGCGGCGGCCGGAGCGGCGGGTGTCTTCAGGCCGAGCAGCGGGAAGAGCCTGGCCTCGATCCTCGAACGCACGTCCGGATGCTCCTTGAGGAACATCCGCGTGTTCTCGCGACCCTGCCCGAGCCGCTCCTCGCCGAAGCTGAACCAGGTGCCGGCCTTGCTGACCACGCCCTTGTCCACGGCGAAATCGATCAGTTCGCCTTCGCGCGAGATGCCGAGGTTGTAGAGGATGTCGAACTCGGCCTCGCGGAACGGCGCGGCGACCTTGTTCTTCACGACCTTCACCTTGGTCCGGTTGCCGACCGCCGTCTCGGCCTCCTTGAGCGTGGCGATGCGTCGGATGTCGAGGCGCACCGAGGCGTAGAACTTGAGCGCGCGGCCGCCGGCCGTCGTCTCGGGGTTGCCGAACATGACGCCGATCTGCATGCGGATCTGGTTGATGAAGATCACGCACGTGTTGCTCTTGTTGATCGAGCCGGTGAGCTTGCGCAGCGCCTGCGACATGAGCCGCGCCTGCAGGCCGACGTGCGAGTCGCCCATCTCGCCCTCGATCTCGGCGCGCGGCACGAGCGCCGCGACCGAATCGATGACGACGATGTCCACCGCGCCCGAGCGCACGAGCGTGTCGGCGATCTCGAGCGCCTCCTCGCCCGTGTCGGGCTGGGCGACGTGCAGGTTGGCGATGTCCACGCCGAGCTTGCCCGCGTAGCTGGCGTCGAGCGCGTGCTCGGCGTCGATGAAGACCGCGCTGCCGCCGGCCTTCTGGGCGTTGGCGACGATCGTCAGCGCCAGCGTCGTCTTGCCCGAGGACTCGGGACCGTAGATCTCGATGATGCGGCCGCGCGGCACGCCGCCCACGCCGAGCGCCATGTCGAGGCCGATCGATCCGGTCGAGATCGTCTCGATGTCCGGCGCGGCGTTGCCCTCGCCGAGCTTCATGATGGCGCCCTTGCCGAACTGCTTCTCGATCTGCTGCAGGGCGAGATCCAGCGCCTTCGTCCGTTCCCTGGCATTCGGGGCACTGTTGGGAGGGGTGATCATGGACTGCGTCTCCTTCGCAGGGGCTGCGTTCGCGGGGATCCGGGTGGGAGCCGGCCGACGGCGCGGGCCGAAGGTGCCGCCCACCACCCTTCTAATGTCTGGGCGGCATATTACACACTTGTGCAGTAGGCGCAAGAGGGAGTTTTTCGGGTCCTGCGGGCACCCGGCGCGGCGCTAGACTGCGGGCCGGAAGGAGCGAAAGCACCGGAAAGAGAGGTGTCGCCATGAGCCGAAGCCTTCCACTCATCACCGCCGCGGTGCTGTTGCTCTCGGGTTGCCCGGGCGACGGCACCCGCCCCGGAGCGCCCATCCTCGTCACGCGCATCACGCCCGACGCGCCCAGGGCGACCTACCATTCGGCGCTCCACGAACCGTTGCGAACGGCCTGCTTCGACGAGGCGGGCTTCGCCGAACTCTGGAACCGCGCCTTCGCCGACCGCGGCACCGTGCCGGCGCCGCCGGCCGTGGACTTCGCCCGCGAGTTCGTCGTCGTCGCGGCGCTGGGTGAGCGTTCGAGCGGCGGCTACGCGATCGAGATCTCGGGGGCGCTGCTCGAGAACGGCGCCGTCGTCGTCGGCGTGCTTTCGACTTCGCCGGGCAAGAACTGCCCCGTGACGCTGGCCCTGACGCAGCCGCTCGACATCGTCCGGCTCGCGCGCCCGAACGACGGCCCCTTGCCGGTCCGCTTCGAGGAAAAGTCCGTCATCACGAGCTGCGGGTCGTAGCCGCCCCGCGCGCGGGAAACCCGCCGCGCGGTCAGTGCAGGATCGCGACCCGGCAACTCTCGCTTCGGCCGAAGCCCGACAGCCGCGCGAGATACGTGCCGCTCGGCAGGGCGCGCCCGGCGTCGTCGAGGCCCGCCCACCAGACTTCCTTCCAGCCGGGTTCGACGTCGCGGTCGAGGAGCAGTCGCACGCGCCGGCCCGTCAGGTCGAAGACCTCGAGCCTGACCGGGCCCGCCCGGGGCGCCTGAAAGCGGATCGCGGTGCGGCCGTTCGCCGGGTTGGGCGCCGGCCCGGCGAGCAGGCGCGCGACCGGCACGAACGGGTCGGTCACCGAAGCGGTGGCCGGCAACGGCCAGCCGTCGTCGTCGAACTGCGCGAGCGGAAACGTCGAGGGCGTATCCGGCGACGAGGACGCCCACAGGCTGTCGATGCGCGCTCCGATCGCGAGCATCGTCGAGTCGGTCTCGATCCACGCCATCGTCTCGGAGATCCCCGCGGCCGAAGCGGGGGTGACGACCGGCACTCCCGCATGCCCCGGCGAAGCGGGCGCAGGAAGGTTGTAGACCGGACTGCCGCTGATCAGGCACTGCAGTCCCTTGATCGTGTGCCGCGGCGCGGCGCCGTCGTCGGTGTACGAGCCGTTGATCTGCCCGGAGGCGAGCTCGTAGTACGTGCCGATGCGCGTCGCCGGGAAAATGCGGTTGACGACGATCGAGCCCTGCGTGCTGCCCGGGCTGTCCTTGTTGAGCGCGTCGTGCGTCACCGAGCCGGCCGGCGGGGCGATGTCCACGTAGCCCGTCTGCACGCCGCTCACGCTCACGCCGCCCACCGTCGTGCTGCCGCTCCCGCCCGTCGTCTCGCCGTTCCACAGCGGGCAGCTGTAGAGATGGCCGCCGACGCGGATGAGGTCGCGGTTGAGCTCGATCCACGTCGAGTGCGCGTAGAAGTCCTGGATGGCGTGCAGCGCCTCGCCGAAGAACATGAGCGCGACCCCGACCTGACGGCGCTCGGCGTCGTTGGTGGGCAGCGGCCGGTCGAGTCCCGAGCGCGCGAGCGTCATCAGCGTCTGGACGTTGTCCATGGACTCGGTGATCTGGTTGTTGTCGTAGTGCGAGGCGCTGAACTGGATCACCTGCGCCGAATCGGGATCCGAGCAGAACCATTGCAGGTAGGACGGGCAGTAGCAGCCCGAGACGCACTGCGTGATGTCGGGCCAGCGCACGCCCTGCAGGATGAACTTGAGAGCCGCCGGGCTCACCCCCTGCCGCGCGAGCACCTCGCCGGTCATGTTCGAGTGGCGCAGGACCTCGAACGCCCGGGCGGGAGCGGCGGCGAGGACGAAGACGAGCACGGTCAGGGCGAACGTTCGGGCGCGGAGCATGGCGGGGGATCTCCGGGTGCGAAGGGTGCGGAGCGAATCGGCGCGGCTCAAGGCTAGCATGCGAACCGTGGGGTCTTCAGCACGTTTGGCCGCGCGTCCCTGCGCCGCCGGCGGCCGCGGGCGGGCCCGGCGGGGTCGCCCGGCGTCAGCCGCCGAGCTTCGCCTCGTCCACCCGCTCGTAGATCGAGCCGCGCGGCGACAACCTGCTCCTGACGAGCAGCACGCGGTCCACGGCGAAGGCCGCCTGGGGCGCCCTCGCGGCGGAGAGCTTCGCGGTCCAGTCGGCGGGCGCTCTCGTTCTCCCGACCGTCAGGTGCGGCGCGAACGGCCGGTCCGCCGGTCCGAAGCCGTGCCGCACGAGCGCGGTGTCGAGCGCGGACGCGACTTGGCACAGCGCCCCGCTCCCCTGCGCGAGCCCGAGCCACAGCACGCGCGCACGGCGCGGCGACGGAAACACTCCGAACGTGCCGAGCGTGGCGGCGAACGACCCGCGCACCGAAGCGGCCTCGCGCGCCGCCAGCAGTGCGCGATGCGCCCCGTCCGCCCGGAGGTCGCCGAGGAAGCGCAGCGTGTAGTGCAGGTTGTCACGCTTCACCCAGGAGACGCCGTCGCCGGGCGAGCGCAACGGCCCGCACGCCTCCGCGGCCGCCGCCTGCGCTTCGGGCGGCGGAAAGACGGCGAGGAAGTACCGCTGCGTGTCGCTCATTGCGTGACCTGCCCCGGGCAGAGGGCCTTCGGGCGGTATGCCCGGGCGTCGCGGGGACCCGCTGGCGCCCTTTCGAAGCCGTCGCTTCACCGCGGACTCCGGCGCCGCCGGCCACCACGACCGTCCCCGCGCGGTGGAGTCCGCCCGCGGGAGCTTGAACACGATAGACGAGCGTGACAGCCTGCGACGAGGATTCCGGGCCACGTCCTGGCGCCCGGATCGGGAGCGAACGCGACATGGACAGCGGGCACCACGAACACACCCACGCCCACGGAGAACCGCCCCGGACCTCCGCGCCCACCGCCGCGAGCGGTCACGACGCGCACGCGACGCACGACGCCCACGCGGCCCACGGCGAACACGCGGCCCACGGCGAACACGCGACGCACGACCCCCGCGCGGCGCACGGCGAACACGCGGGCCATGACCAGCACGCCGGCCACAGCGTGGAGATGTTCCGGAACAAGTTCTGGATCTCGCTCGCGCTGACGCTGCCGACGCTCGCCTGGGGGCACATGCTCGCGCGCCTCGCCGGCCGCGACATGCCGCTCCTGCCGGGCTGGCGGTGGGTCGCGCCGCTCTTCGGCACCGCGGTGTTCGTGTATGGCGGCCTGGTGTTCCTGCGGGGCGCCGCGCGCGAGATCCAGGCGCGCCTGCCCGGCATGATGACGCTCATCTCGCTCGCGATCTCCGTGGCGTTCGTCTTCAGCGTCGCGGTGACCTTCGGCTACCCGGGGATGCCGCTCTGGGAGGAACTCGCGAGCCTCATCACGATCATGCTGCTCGGCCACTGGATCGAGATGCGCTCGATCTTCCAGGCCCAGGGCGCGCTGAAGGAGCTCGCGAAGCTCCTGCCGGCCACCGCGCTGCGCGAGGTGGACGGCCGCATCGAGGAGGTGGCGATCCGCTCGCTCGCCGCCGGCGACGTGGTGGTCGTCCGCCCCGGCGCGAGCGTGCCCGCCGACGGTCGCGTGCGAAGCGGCCGGAGCTCCGTGAACGAAGCGATGATCACCGGCGAGTCCCGCGCGGTCGCGAGGACCGAGGGCGACCCGGTGATCGCCGGAACCGTCAACGGCGAGGGCTCGCTGCGCGTCGAGGTCACGCGCACCGGCGGCGACACGTCGCTCGCGCGCATCATGCGGCTGGTCGGGCAGGCGCAGCAGTCCCGTTCGCGCGCGCAGGCGCTCGCGGACCGTGCCGCCTTCGCCCTGACCCTCGTCGCGGTCGCCGCCGGCGTGCTCACGGCGATCGTCTGGACGATGCTCGCCGCCGACCCCGCGTTCACCGTGGAGCGGGTCGTCTCGGTGCTCGTCGTGGCCTGCCCGCACGCGCTCGGGCTGGCGATTCCGCTGGTGATCGCCATCTCGACGACGCTCGGCGCGCGCAACGGTCTGCTCGTGCGTGACCGCCGCGGCCTCGAGGAGGCCCGCAACCTGGGCGCGGTCGTCTTCGACAAGACCGGCACGCTGACGCTCGCCGAGCACCGCGTGATCCGCCTGCGCGCCGTGGACGGGCTCGACGAGTCGGAGGCGCTCCGCCTCGCCGCGGCGGTCGAGCGGGACTCGGAGCATCCGGTTGGGCGCGCGATCGTCGCCAGCGCCGCCGAGCGCGGACTCCACCTTCCGCCGGCCGAGAACTTCCGCGCGCTGCCCGGACAGGGCGTCGAAGCCCGAGTCGGGGGCCGCGCGCTGCGGGTGGGCGGACCGAACCTGCTTCGCGGGCTCGGCGCCGAACCGGCGGCGGCGTTGATGGAAACCGCGTCGGAAGCCGCGGCGCGCGGGCAATCGGCCGTCTTCCTCATCGAGGATCGCCGCGCGCTGGCGGTGTTCGCCGTGGCCGACGCCGTCCGCCCGGAATCCCGCGAGGCGATCCGGCGCCTGCACGACGCCGGGATCGAGGTGGTGATGCTGACGGGTGACGCGCAGGCCGTCGCGGACGCCGTCGCCGCGGATCTCGGAATCGACACGGTCTTCGCCGAGGTGCTACCGGAGGACAAGGCGAGGAAGATCCAGGAGCTCAAGGCGCGGGGCCGGCGCGTCGCGATGGTCGGCGACGGCGTGAACGACGCGCCAGCGCTCGTCACGGCCGACGTCGGCATCGCCATCGGCGCCGGCACGGACGTGGCCGTGGAAGCGGGCGACGTCGTCCTCGTGCGAAGCGATCCGCGTGACGTCCCGCGCATCATCGAGCTGTCGAAGGCGAGCTACCGCAAGATGGTGCAGAACCTCTGGTGGGCCGCGGGCTACAACATCGTCGCCCTCCCGCTCGCGGCCGGGGCCCTGTCGCACTGGGGCGTCCTGCTCCCTCCCGCCGCCGCGGCGGTGCTCATGTCGGCGAGCACCGTGATCGTCGCGATCAACGCCCAGTCCCTCAGGCGCGTGCGGCTCTGACGCGGGTCGCGCTATTCCAGCGCCGCGTCCACCGGCAGGCCGAGCAGGTTGCGGCGCAGCATCTCGAGCGCGGTCTGGGCGGAGCGCTCGCGCACGGTCGCGCGCGTGCCCACCATGCGGTGGAGCCGCACGGCGGCGCCGAGCGGTGAGGCCACGGCGATGAAGACGGTCCCGACGGGCTTGGTTTCGCTGCCGCCGTCGGGGCCGGCGACGCCCGTGATCCCGACGCCCACCTCGACGCCGGCGCGCCCGCGCGCGCCGGCCGCCATCTGCTCGGCGACCGCGGCGCTGACCGCGCCCTGCGCCTCGAGCGTCGCCCGGTCCACACCCAGCAGGTCGTACTTGGCCTCGTTCGAGTACGTCACGAACCCGCGCTCGAGGTAGCGCGACGAGCCGGCGACGTCGGTGAGGCGCTTGGCGAGCAGGCCGCCGGTGCACGACTCGGCGGTCGCGATCCGCCAGCCCTTCCCCACGAGCGCCGCGCCCACGACCTCCTCCATCGTCGTCGTTCCCTCCGCGTAGACGACGTTCGAGACGCGCGCGCGCAGCTCCTCGTAGGCGCGCAGGCGCGTCTCGCGCACGGCGGCGGCGTTCGAACCGGCGATCGTCACGCGCAGGTCCACGCCGAACCAACTCGGCAGGTACGCCAGCGTCGCGCCGGGCCAGCCGCCGGACAGATTGCCGATGTGCCCGTCGAGGACGCTCTCGGCGATGCCGAAGGTGCGAAGCGTGAACACCTCGACCGCGTGCCCCACGCGCTCGCGGAAGTACGGGACCACGAACTCGCGCGCGAGCGCTTCCATCTCCTGCGGCACGCCGGGCAGCAGCACGACCGGCTTGTCGTGGTGCAGGATCAGCACGCCGGGCGCGGCGCCCTCGGGGTTCCGCCACACCTCGGCGCCGCGGGGCACGAGCGCCATGGTCTCGATCGCGGCCGGCAGGCGGCGAGCCATTCGCTTCGCCCGGTCACGAATCCACCCGAGCGCCGCCTCGTCGAGCTGCAGCGGCCGCCCGAGCGTGGTCGCGACCGCTTTGCGCGTGAGGTCGTCAGGCGTCGGCCCGAGGCCGCCGGTCATGATCACGGCGTCCGCGCGGTCGAGCGCGTTCGTCAGGCCCTCGGCGATTCGCCCGCTCTCGTCGTCCACCGTCGAATGCCAGGCGACCTGGACGCTGATCTCCTCGAGCGCGCGGGCGAGGAAGGCGAAGTTGGTGTCGAGCGTGCGGCCCGAGAGGACTTCGTGGCCGATGGTGACGATTTCGATCTGCATGCGCGCATCCGTCCGGTGACGTGGGGCGAGGGCCGAGTCCGGAATCTGCCGGAGCGCGCCGCGCGGGGCAAGCCGGTGTGGATGCGGCACACGCGTCGCGGGCGGCGGCGGCCCCCCGCGGGCCTGGGTTCTGTCTGAGGACGCCCCGCGGCGCCGCGGTCCCGGGCCCGCCCTTCGGGTTGCCGCCGGCGCCCGCAACGGCACCGCGCGGCGTTCTCAGACGGAACCTAGCGTTTCCGGCGCAACTGCACGTGACGCGTGAACGTCACGCGCCCTGCGCCGTGGCGCCACTCCGCGGCAATCGGCAGCCCGTTCTCATCGAACGCTTCGGCGGTGTCGAACTTCGCCACGAGTTGGTAGGTCGCCGAGTCCACGACCGAATACGAGATCTGATCGCGCCAGCGCGGGTCGAGGAACGCTTCGCGCGCGTAGGGGTTGGCCGGCAGCGCGTCGAGCGAGGCCGGCAGCGCGTCGTGCGCGTCGGCGTAGACCTGGACCTGGTTGGCGAGCTCCACCAGCGCCTGCACACGGCGCGCGTCCATGCTCCGCACCCGCGCCTGCTGCGGCGAGCCCACCTGCACCAGGCCCGCGACGAGCACGGCCAGCGTGCCGATCGCGCCGATGTGGCCGAGGACTCCGGCGCGCACGGGCCCCGCCGCGCCGTCGGATTCGTCGCGCCGCAGGCCCATCTGGTAGTGGCCGAACACGAGCCCGGCGATCGCGAACACGACCAGGCTCTGCAGGCCGATCCGCGTCGTGAGCCCGCCCGAGAGCAGATTCCGGAGCAGGCCCGCGAAGTTGCCGATCAGGGTGAGGACCGCGATGAACAGCGTCAGGTAGGTGAGCCAGCGGCGCACGCCCGAGGAGCGTTTCTCGGGCTCGCGCACCAACGAGCGGCCGACGAGCCACGAAGTCCACAGATAGATCGGGAACGCGGTCAGGCAGGCGGCGATCGCGGCGCGCAGCAGTTCGAGCCCCTGGCCGAACGGGAACGGCGCGGCAGCGTCGGGCAGGTGAATCGCGATGATCGCGAACAGGATCGCCCCGGCCGAGTAGGCGAACGTGTAGAGCGTCGCGAACATGACGAGGTGCATGAACGCCTCGCGCGCCGACAGCGACAACCGGCGTCGCGGCACCGGCAGGCCGGCGGGCCCGTCGGCCCAGCGTTCGAGTTCGGCGGCCACCTCCTCGGTGCGCCAGCGGGCCGCGGAGAGCGTCGCGCGGATCTGCTCGCGCGGAATGCCGCGGGCCAGCGCCTCGCGGACGAACTGCTGCAAATCGGCGTTCATGGCGACCTCCCTGAGGATCCCGCCCGGTCCGGGTGCGGCGGGACGAGCACGGGCCCGAATGCCGGCCGTGGACGAACCCCGCCCCGCGGTTGCGGGCTGGCCGCGGCGTCCGCCGGGGCTTACTTGTTCGCGTGGCCCGGAACGCGCCGGCGGCGTGGCCGCTCGTGCGAAATCCGGAACACGGCGACGATCGGCAGGGTGAGAAACGCGAGCAGGATCAGGGCGACGAGCACGAGCAGGACTTCCATGTGCGGCCCTCCTCTATCCCAGCAGCGGATGCCCCAGGCCCGCCAGCGCGAGCCGTGCGACGTGAAACGCGACGCAGGCGACGATTCCGGCGATGACGTCGTCGGCCACGACGCCCCAGCCGCCCGGCAGGCTCTGCGCCTGGTGCGCGCCGAGCGGCTTCCAGATGTCGAACATGCGAAAGAGCGCGAAGGAAGCGACGAACGCCGGAATCGTGTGCGGCACGAGCAGCAGCGCGAGCGACTGGCCCACGGCCTCGTCCACGCAGATCGGATTCGCGTCGTGGCCCAGCACGTGCTCGGCCTCGCCCGCGGCCCACACGGCGATCAGCGTGCCGGCGGCGAGCAGCAGAAGGAAAAGCCAAAGCGGCGGCACGGGCAGGAGGAAGCCGATCGCGGCGACCACGGCGCTACCGTAGGTGGCGCGAGGTCCCGGCACGAGCCCCACCGGCCCCAGCATCGCCAGCCATTTCGCGAGCGTCCTCACGACGGTCGGGGCTTGCCGGGCGTCTGCCCCGGTGCGAGCGGCGGGCGCGGCGCGCCGGGCGGCGGCGCGGCCTGCATGGGAGCGCGCGCGGGCGGCGCTCCGCCCGGGCGAAGCGGCGCGGCCGTGGGCCGCGGCCGAGAGATGCGTACCGGAGCCGCGGCCGGCCGTGCCGCCAGGGGCTGCAGCGGCGTCGGCGCGTACTGCGGCCGCGGAGGGGTCGCGGACGCAGTTGGCGCGGCGGAGGGCGAAGGCCGTGCGGGCGCCGGTGCCGCGGCGGACCCGGGCGCAACCACCGTTCGCGACAAGGAAGGCGAAGGCGGGGCCGGCGCGGACGGCGCGGGTCGCGCGGACGGCGGGGCCGGCGCGGACGGCCGCGCGGGCGCCGGCGCGCTCGAGGCGAGCCGGGCGAGCACGGCCTTGCACGCCGCGCGCAGCGTCTCGCTCACGCCCTTCGCGTCGCTGGCCACCGCTTCGAACTCGGGCCAGCCGTGCGGGTTCAGCGCCGCCCGCAGCCGCTCGAGTGGAATGGGCAGCGCCGCATCGCGCTTGTTGTACTGGAATACCCACGGGACGCGCGCCAGCGCGGGGCCGGTGATGCCGAGGGTGCGCAGATGCTCGTGCAGGTCGGCGAGCGATTCGCGGTTCGCCTGCTCGCGCGCCGGGTGCGAGTCGGCCACGAACACCAGCCCGTCCACGCCCTGCAGCACGGCGCGGCGCGAGAGCTTGTAGTAGACCTGCCCGGGGACCGTGTAGAGGTGGAAGCGCGTCAGGAAGCCGTTCACCTGCCCGAGGTCAATCGGCAGGAAGTCGAAGAACAGCGTGCGCTCCTGGTCGGTCGCGATCGAGATCATCCGGCCGCGCCGCTCGGCCGGCAGCCGGTCGTGGAGGACCTTGAGGTTGGTGGTCTTCCCGCACAGGCCGCAGCCGTAGTAGACGATCTTGAAGTGGATCTCGCGCGTGCGGTGATTGATCAGCGCCACGCTCGCGCCTCCCCCGCCGGGGCGGGCGCGGACCGCGTCACGGGCCGGGGCATGCCTGCCTCACTCCCCGAAGAGCGCGTCCACCTCGCTCGAGGCCGCCATGGCGTACTCGGGCGCCCCGGCGAACCCCGGCGCCGGCGCGTCGCCGATGCCAACCTTCTCGAAAAGCCCGCGGAACACCTGATCGAGCGTCGCCACGGCCTTGCGTGCCCGGTGCCGCACCAGCCCGAGGGAGCTGCGGCGGTCGAAGACGGTGCACAGGATCACGCGGTCTGCGAGCAGGCACGAATGCACGGAACGCAGCGCGCCCTCGCTCACGACGGCGGCGACCCCGGTCTCTCCCAGCAACTGGGCGAGTTCGGCGTTGGCGGTGAAATCGGCGGCCACCAGGCTCGCGAAGGACATCGCGTCGAAGTCGTCCACGCGACCGGCCGAGGTGATCAGCTGTCCCGAGCGGTCAATGAGGTGGGCCGACAGCGCGTTGGTGCGCTCGAGCAGTTCGGCGAGAACCTGGTCAATCGTTCGAAAGTCGTTTTCGAACAGAGTCCACTGCGGCATGCAGCCCCCGCTGG
Organism: Candidatus Eisenbacteria bacterium; assembly: GCA_020847735.1. Taxonomy (NCBI): domain Bacteria; phylum Candidatus Eiseniibacteriota; species Candidatus Eiseniibacteriota bacterium. The sequence continues at coordinate 47,557 of JADLBL010000003.1, read as the reverse complement.
TCCGCGTTCCATATCGGACCAGAAGTGATGGGAACTCTGTGGCACGTCCGTGTTCCGGCGCGGAGGTGTATCACGCGGGCCGGGGCGGGACAAGCACCTTCGGGTTCGAAACCCCGCCGGCGCGCCGCCCGGAAGCGGAGTCGCTCCGGCGCCGGGGCGGCCGTCGGCGCGGCGGTTCAATCGTGCTCGTCCTCGATCTCGCCGACGATCTCCTCGAGGATGTCCTCGAGCGTCACGATCCCGACGAAGCGGCCCTCGCCGTCGCGGACGATGGCCATCTGCCGCTTCTCGCGCCGGAACCGCGCGAGCAGCCGCGCCACCGGGATCTCGGGGGCGACGAACAGCGCCGGGTACATCGCGTCCATCAGGATCACCAGCCCGCGAAGGCTGAAGATGTGGAACAGGTCCTTGGTGTTGACGATGCCGACCACGTGGTCGCGCGTGCCTTCCCACACCGGCATGCGGGTGTGGCCGGTCTCGCGGCTGGTTTCGAGAATCTCGTCCTCGGTCGCCCCGAGCGAAACCGTGACGACCTTCTCGCGCGGCACCATCACGTCGCGCACGGTCTTGTCCGACAGCTCGAAGACGTTCCGGGCGTAGGCCGCCTCGTCCGGCTGGATCACGCCGGCCTCGCGGCCCTGCTCGATCAGCATGTCGATCTCGTCGGGCGAGTGCACGTCCTGGTCGGGCCGGACCGGCGGCAGCCGCAGCTGGCGCACCACCCAGTTGCCCGAGGAGTTCATGAAATGAATGAACGGGCGGAACAGCCGGCCGAACACCAGCAACGGACCGGCGATGACCAGCGCCACGTCCTCGGCGCGCTCGAGCGCGACGGCCTTGGGGGCCCGCTCGCCCAGCACGACGTGCAGGAAGGTGATGATCAGGAAGGCCAGCGCCACCGCCGCGCCGTGCGTCAGCGCGAAGCTCCAGCCGCCCGGAATCGCCTCGAAGATCGGGTGCACCAGGTGCGCCAGCGCCGGCTCGCCGATCCAGCCGAGCGCCAGGCTCGAGAACGTGATGCCGAGCTGCGTGGCGGCGATCGAGTCGTCGAGCTTCTCGATCGCGTCGCGCACCGACACGGCGCCGAAGCGCTTGTGCTCGACCAGCTCCTCGACGCGCGTCCAGCGCACGGTCACGAGCGCGAACTCGGACGCGACGAAGAACGCGTTGAGCGCGACGAACCCGAACACGAGCAGGATCTGCAGCGAGTCGAGCAGGTACGGCACGGCGCCGGCGCCCCTACTCCACCTCGCGCCGGCCTTCGAGAGCGCGCGCGAGGGTGACCAGGTCCGAGTACTCGAGGTCGGAGCCCATGGGCACGCCCCGGGCGATGCGCGTCACCCGGACGCCCAGCGGGGCGATGAGCTTCGAGAGGTAGAGCGCCGTCGCTTCGCCGTTCACGTTCGGGTTGGTGGCCAGGATGATCTCGCGCACCTCGCCGGAGCGCAGCCGCTCGAGCAGCTCGCGGATCCGCAGCCGGTCGGGGCTCGTGCCCTCGAGCGGCGAGAGCGCCCCGCCCAGCACGTGGTAGCGGCCGCGGAACGTGGCGGTGCGCTCCAGCGCCAGCACGTCGCCCGGCGATTCGACCACGCACAGCACGGAGCCGTCGCGCTGCGGATCGGTGCACAGCGCGCACGGATCGTTCTCGCTGAAGTTGCCGCACGTGCCGCAGAAGCCCACGCGCTCGCGCACCGCGCGGATCGCCTCGGCCAGCCGCAGCGCGTCCTCCTTCGGCACGCGCAGCAGGTGCAGCGCCAGCCGCATGGCGCTCTTCTGTCCGATGCTCGGGAGCTTGACCAGCTCCTCGATCAGCAGCTCGAGGTACTTGGAGCTGTACACGGGATCCGGGGGCCGCGCGCTAGAACGGCAGCTTGAAGCCGCCGGTGAGCTTCGCGTACGCCTCGGCCATCTTCTCGGCCGACGTCCGCTGCGCCTCGCCGATGGCGGTGATGACCAGGTCCTCGATCAGGGTGACGTCGCCGTCCTTGAGCGTCTCAGGGCTGATCTTGAGCTCCTTCAGGATCTGCTTGCCGTCCACGACCGCCCGCACGGTTCCGCCGCCCGCCGAGGCCTCGTAGCGCTCCTCGCCCAGCTTCTCCTGCAGCTCGCCCATCTGCTTCTGGACCTTCTGGGCCTGCTTCATCATGTCGCCGAAGCTCTTCATCATTCGGAGCGGTCTCCTCGCCCGCTGCGGTCGATCATCTCGCCGTCGAAGCGCGCGATCGCCCGGTCAATGTTCGGTTGCACGTCCGCCAGGGTGGTCCGGCGCGGCGCGGACCCCGCCGCGAGCGGCGCGCAGCGCAGCTGCAGCGGCTCGCCGAAGGCGTTCGCCAGCTCCTCGCAGACGATGGCGCGGTGCTCGGCGACGTCCACGACCGCGCGGTGCAGGTCGTCCATCGCCAGCACGAGCGAGCCACCGGCGAGTCCGACGAGCCGGCTCTCCTCGAGGAACGCGCCGAGCATCCGCTTGCGCCCGTTGACGGCGGTGAGCGTCAACTTCCAGCGCGACTCGGTGAGCGCGTCGAGCTCGATCGCGTCCTCGCCCGGGGCGGAAGTCGTCGCGATCGCCTCGGGCGCCGCGGGCGCGGAAGCCGGGCCGGCCGGCGGCGACCAACGTTCGCGCGCGGCTGCCGCGGGCGCCGACGGGCCGGCGGCGGACGCGCGGGGTTCCGCGTCGCTGCCGCGCGCGGGCGCGCGGCCCGCGGGCGGCGCGGCGCTCCGGGCCCCGGGCGGCGCAGCGGCGGGCGGGGCGGAAGCGCCGCGCGCCGCTTCGCCCGCACGCGCCGGCGGGCGCGTCGCCGGCGGCGTGACGCCGCGCGCCCCGGACGGGCCCGTTGCGGACGGGGTCTGCGGGCCGCTTCCCGCGCGCGCCGGCGCGGGACCCGCCTCCGGGGATCCGCCGAGGCGCTTCTCGAGCGCCTCGAGCCGCGCGAGCAGCGTCGCCAGCGACTCGGCCGGCTCGAGCGTCGCCATCTGCAGCACCGCCGCTTCGAGGTGAACGATCGGCTGCGGCGAATCGCGCATCGGCCACTGGCACTCGGCGGCGATGCGCAGCAGGCGCAGCAGGTCGGTCTCGCTCCAGTCCGCGCCCTGCGCGCGCAGGCGGTCCAGATCCTCCCGGCTCGCCGCCAGCAGGTCGCCGCCGTGCTCGCCGTCCACCTTCATCAGCAGCACGCCGCGGAAGTGATCGGCCAGCCCTTCGGCCAGATCGCGCGGGTCCATGCCCTTCTCGAACGCCCGGTGCAGCTCCTGCAGCGTCGCCCGCGGATCGCCCTTCGTGATCGCCTCGCCGAGGCGGAAGAAGCCTTCGTGGTCCGGGATGCCGAGCACCCGGCGCACGAGTTCCTCGGTGACTTCGGGCTCGCCGGCCGAAACCACCTGATCGAGCGCCCCCACCGAGTCGCGCATCGAGCCCTCGCCCTTGTGGGCGATGAGCAGCGCCGCGCCGTCGGTGAGCGAGAACTTCACGCCCTCGGGATCGGCCGCCTCGCGCCGCTGGATTTCGAGCAGCCGGTCGGCCACCTTGCGCAGCGCGACGCGGGCGAAGTCGAAACGCTGGGTGCGCGAGCGGATCGTGTCCGGCAGCTTCTGCGGATCGGTGGTCGCGAAGATGAACACCAGGTGCGCCGGCGGCTCCTCGAGCGTCTTGAGCAGCGCCGCGAAGGCGTCCTTCGAAAGCTGGTGCACCTCGTCAATGATGACGATGCGGAAGCGCCCGCGCGTCGGCGCGAAGCGCACCTTCTCGCGCAGGCTCTGCACGTCGTCAATGCCGCGGTTCGAGGCGCCGTCGATCTCGACCACGTCGAGCGAGACGCCCGAGGTGATCTCGACGCAGCTCGTGCAGGCGTTGCACGGGTCGGCGCCCGGGTGCACGCCGGCGGCGCGCTTCTCGCAGTTCAGCGCCTTGGCGAGGATGCGCGCCGACGTCGTCTTGCCCACGCCGCGCGCGCCGGTGAACAGGAACGCGTGCGCGACCCGGCCCGATTCGAGCGCCCGCGCGAGCACCGTGCTGACGTGGTCCTGGCCGATCAAGTCGGCGAAGACCTGCGGGCGGTACTTGAGGGTCAACGCGCGATGGGCCATGGGCGCAGTTTAGGGCCAGGGGGACAGCGGCACACCCGAAGGATTGCTTACCGCTGCTACCTTCCGGTCCTGACGGGGTTCACAAGGTCGGGTTGCGCTGAGCCTGGCCCACATGGGTAGTGGTGGAGATGATCGGATTCGAACCGACGACCCCCTCGTTGCGAACGAGGTGCTCTACCAACTGAGCTACATCCCCACCCAAATCTGTGCTTGGGAACGACTTCCGCCCCGCGAAAGGCAGGGGCGGCGCGTTGCGGCACGGCATTCTAGCGATTCGCGAGGCACGGTCAAGCCGTGCACTCCCGGCACCGGCCGAACAGGTAGAGCTCGTGGCCGTCGAGGTGGAATCCCTTCGGCGCGAACTGCTGGAAGCTGTCGCCGCAGCGGTCGAGCTCGAACACCCGCCGGCAGAGACTGCAGCGGAAGTGATGGTGGTGCGCCTTGCCGGCCGCCTCGTAGCGCGGCGGTTCGCCCGGCAGGTCCACCTGCGCCAGATGCCCGCCCTCGATCAACTGCTTGATGGCGCGGTACACGGTGGCGATGCCCAGACCCGGCACGAGCACGCGCGCCGCCTCGAAAATCTCGCCCGGGCCCACCGGCCGGCCCGCCTCTTCGATCACCTTGAGAATGGCCCTGCGCTGGGCCGTGCTTCGTTCCATCGCGTCGCACCCCCGAGCGATCGTCCCGGCGCGGCCCCACGCGGGGAAGCCGGGAGTGGAGGCGTGCAAGCCGCTCCAGCACCGGCGTTCGCTCCGTTCGCCGGTGCCCCCACGTCTGGAAATGGCGGAGAGAGAGGGATTCGAACCCTCGAGGCGGTATTAGCGCCTACACGATTTCCAATCGTGCTCCTTCAACCACTCGGACATCTCTCCGCATCGATGGCGCCCGGCTGGCCGCGCACGGCTCGCCGGGGACGGATTCGCCTGCGGACGCGAAACGGCCGCATGCGAACGCGGGCGCGGCGGGCATACACCCACGAGGAGGTGACGGGGACGCCCCCCTCGCGAGCACCCGAGGAACAGGTCGCTGCGCCGACTGGGCGGGGAAGGTAGCGGCTCGCGTGCGGTGGTTCAAGACGTCCGCGACCCTGCGGCGTCGCCGACGCGCTCAGGCGCGTGGGCGCCGCGCGAGGATCTGGACCGTCGAGGCGAGGCCGGTGTGGTAGACGCCCTCGATCACTTCGCGCGTCACCTCGCGCGCGATTTCCAACTCGAGCCCGGGAAACTCCGCGCGCAGGGTCTCGAGGCCCGGCCGGCGCTCGGGGCCTTCGGGTCCGCCGCTCCTGAACCGGCCCTGCTCCGGGCCGTACTGCTCAAAGACGAAGACGCCGCCCGCGACGAGGCCGCCCGCGACCCGCGCGTGCACCTGGCGGCGCAGCGCGTCCGGCAGATGGACGAAGATCGAGACGATGGCGCTGAACGCGAGCGGATCGATCGCGAACCCTGCCAGGTCGGCCGCGATCGTCGCGATCTTCACGCCGCGCTCGGCCGCGAGCGCTTCGGCGCGCGCCAGGCCGGTGCGCGACTGGTCCATCGCCGTGACCTCGTGCCCGCGCTGCGCGAGGAAGACCGCGTTGCGGCCCTGGCCCTCGCCCAGACACAGCGCGCGCCCGGGCGGGATGCGATCGGCGACCTCGCGAACGAAGTCATTGGGTTCGCTGCCGTAGGCATAGGCCGTCTCGGCGTAGCGCTCGTCCCAGAAGCCGAGCGGATGCGGCTGGCCCTTCGGGTTCACGTGCGACATGCGGCGCAGGTTAGCAGACGTCGGACGCGCGGGACCGGCCGGAACCGGTCCCGCTCCTACCGGCTCGCGACGGCCGCGCGCGCCGCGGCGGTGTCCTCGAGCTCGCGCCGGAAGCGGGCGGCGTCGGCGGCGCGGCCCAGCGCGGCGTAGTCCACCGCCAGATCCTTGCGGGCCGCGCGCAGGAATCCCGACTGCGGGTCGCTCTGCGGCAGGAGGATCTCGTAGCCGGCCCGCGAGGAGGCTTCGGCCTCGGCGTAGCGGTGCTGACGCATCAGCACGCGGCCGAGCTTGATCCGGCAGATGCCGACGTCGGTGTGCGTCGCTGGCAGGACGCCGTCGTACGCCGCGAGCGACTGGCGGAAGCAGTCCTCGGCGAGCCGGTCGCGATGCTGGCCCATGTAGACGCTGCCCAGGTTCGCGAGCGCGATGCCGACGCTCCCGTGGCGGGGGCCGTAGGCCGCGCGATAGAGCGTGACGACCTGCTTGAAGCTCGACTCCGCCTCGGCGTAGCGCTCGCGCGTGAGCGCGAGATCGGCGATCTCGTTGAGCGTCGTGGCCACGTACGGGCTGCGCGGACCAAAGACGCTCCGCCGGATCGCCAGCGCGCGCCGCAGCAGCGAATCCGCTTCGCCGGTACGCTGCATCGCGATCAGCGGCTGCGACAGCATCGTGAGCAGCGAGGCCATCTGAGGTCCGTCGTCGCCGTACCAGCCGCGCACGATGTCGAGCGCCCGCCGGTAGTAGCCCTCCGCCTGCTCGTGGCGGCCCCGTTCGTCCTCGATCGCGCCGAGGTTGATGAGGTTGTCGGCGACGCTCGGGTGCCGGTCTCCGAGCCGCGCGCGCGTGGCCGCGAGCACGATGCGATTGAGCGAGTCCGATTCGTCCAGCCGCCCGAGATAGTAGTAGGTGTTGGCGAGGTCGGTCAGCGTGCTGGCGCGCTCGCCGGCGTCGGCGCCCGGCGCCGAGTAGAGGCGCACCGACTCGAGCAGCAGCGGTTCGGCTTCCGCGTAGGAGCCGGCGTTCGAGAGCACGCGCCCGAGCGTGCCCGTGGCCTGCGCCAGCGCCCGGTTCGGAGCCGGCAGCCCGCGCGCCATTTCGAGCGCGCGCTGCGCGAGGCGCTTCGCGTCCGCCCACCGCGACTGTTCCGCGCGCAGAATCGCGAGCGCTTCGAGGGTGCGGATCACGCCCTCGTCGTCCCGCCTGGGAAGCCGCTCCGAGCTCGCGAGCGCGTGCGTGAGCAGCGTGTCGGCGCGGTCCAGCCGGCCGAGGCCCTGGTAGGCGCCCGCCAGCGTGCGCTCGAGCTCGGCGCGCACCCCCGGTTCGGCGGCGAGCTGGTCCGCTTCGCGCATGCCGTGATCGAGCAGCGTGACCACGCGCAGCGTGTCCGAGACGCCGGCCTCGGGGTCGTAGCCCTCGAACAGGCGGGTCATGAAGCCCTGGATGCGCTGCGTGCGCACCGTTTCCGCGCGCGCCGCGTCGCGCGCGTCCGCGAGCCGCAGCGTGTAGAACGTCACCACGGTGACGAGCACCGCGAGCGCGAGCGCCGTCGCGCCGACGGCCGCCGCGTGGCGGCGCACGAACTTGCCCGTGCGATATCCGAACGAGTCGCCCCGCGCCTCGAGCGCCTCGCCCGCCAGGAAGCGGTCCACCTCGCGCAGCAGCGCGTCCACGGTCGGGTAGCGCCGCGCCGGGTCCGGGTGCATGGCGGTCAGGCACAGCACGTCGAGATCGCTCCACGCCGAGCGGCTCGTGCCGCGCACCGGCGGCTGCTCGCCGGTCGCGAACGCCGACGGCCGCCGCGGCGACTGCCCGGTCAGGATCCCGGCCGCCTCCGACGGCGTTCGGCCCTCGAGATCGAAAGGCAGCCGCCCCGCGAGCAGCTCGTAGAGCACCACGCCCAGCGAGTAGACGTCCGTGTGCACGCCGAGCGCGACGCCGCGCACCTGCTCGGGCGCCGAGTAGGCCGGCGTCATCAGGCGCAGTCCCGTGCGTGTCCGCGCGGCCGGGTCGGACAACGCCTCGAGCGGCTTGGCGATGCCGAAGTCGAGCAGCTTCACGCGCCCATCGGGCGTGACGAAGATGTTCGACGGCTTGAGGTCGCGGTGCAGGATCGCGTGCGCGTGCGCGTGCTGGACGGCCTCGCACGCGTCGCGAAACAGCCGCAGGCGGTCCCGCAGCGAGAGCGCGTTCACCCGGCAGTGATCCGTGATCGGCAGCCCTTCCACCAGTTCCATCGCGAACCACGGCGTGCCGTCGTCGAGCGTGCCCGCGTCGTAGAGGTGCGCGATGGCGGGATGGTTCAATTGCGCGAGCGCGCGGCGTTCGAACGCGAATCGCTCGCGCCGCGCCGGAGAAAGCGTCGCGTCGCGCAGCACCTTGACCGCCACGTCGCTCTCGAGGTCCGCGCGGTGAGCGCGGTAGACGACGCCCATGCCGCCTTCGCCGAGCACGCCCACCACCCGATAGGGCCCGAACGCGCGCGGCAGCGCGGAGCCGGCTTCGCCGGCGAGCACGCGCCCGGCCGCCGCCGCGAGGCCACCGCCCAGCAGGTCGCCGCCCGACTCGTCGGCCGCCAGCATCGCGCGCACGCGGGCGAGCAGCGCCGTGTCGCTCCCGCACGCCCCGCGAAGGAAGAGGTCCCGCTCGCCGGCCGGCCGCTCGAGTGCCGCGTGGAAGAGCGCCTGGACGCGCTCCCACGCCTCGGCGCCCGGCCCGCCCGTCATGCCGGGCTGCCGCCGGCGCCCAGCTCGACCGCGAGCCAGGCGCGGGCCGCGCGCCAGTCGCGCTCGACCGTGGTCTCGGACACCTGCAGCAGTTCGGCCGTCTCGCGGACGTCGAGCCCGCCGAAGAAGCGGCTCTCGACCATCGTGGCCTGCCGCGGGTTCAGCTTCGCCAGCGAATCCAGCGCCCGGTCCAGCGCCAGCACCTCGTCGGGCACGCAGTCGTGCCCGTGGAGCGACTCGTCGAACGTCGCCAGCGCCGCGCCGCCGCCGCGCTTGGCCGCCTTGCGCGCCCGCGCCGCCTCGATCAGGACCCGGCGCATCGCGCGCGCCGCGATGCGCTTGAAGTGCAGCTCCGAGGTGACCGGGATGTCCGGGTCACGTGCCATGCGCAGCCAGGCCTCGTGCACCAGCGCGGTCGGATTGAGCGTCGCGCTCGGATCGCCCCGCCGGACCGCCGAGGCCAGGCGCCGCAGCTCTTCGTACGCCTGGCTGAAAAGCGCGTCCAGGTCCTCGCGCGAGTGCGGCATCGAGCCTCCAGGTGGTCGCTCACCCGCCTCGGGACAGGGGTTCGAGCCCCTCCTCGGCGGGATCTCGGGACGGATCCGGGCGGATTCCTGCGCATTGCGCAACGGGGGGGTGAGTCCACCGGCCGTCCGGCCGCTCCATCAGCGGCGTTCAAGACCAAGAAGGCTAACACCCGGGATGTCGGAAATGAACACCCGAAGCCGGCGGGATGGGCCTCGAACCCGGGCTGGCCGGCCCCGGACAGGCTCCTTCCCGGGTCCCGGCCTCCCCTTTCCGGCCGCTCGCGACGCCGTGGCCTCGGCCCGGCCCAGGGAGCGGTGTGCCGCAGGCTCGATCGGGCGCGGTTCGGGGGACCGCTCCGATAAAACGAACGGACCCGCGAGAGCGGGTCCGTTCGGCGAGCTCGCAGCGCCCGTGGCGCCGCCGGCTGGCGGAGAGGGAGGGATTCGAACCCTCGAAGGGCTTGCGCCCTTAACGGTTTTCGAGCCCTGCCCAAATTTCCGCCTAACCTGTTGACTCCTCAGTGTCTTCGTAGTTCCGGGGTACCCCGAGGGGAACCCCTTCGGTTTCAAGACGCTCAGCCTCACGCTGGATCATGTCCGTCGAGATACTGGCGTAGCGCTGCGTCGTGACGATCGACGCATGCCCGAGAATCTGCTGCAGCGCGGCCAGCGATCCTCCGCGTTCCAGCCACCGGCACGCGAACGTGTGCCGCAGTTGGTGGACGTGGAAGCCCTCGACGCCGGCGGCACGCACGTAGTCGCTGATGCTCTGCGCGTGTTTGAACGCCACGAGCCGGCCCACCCGACCGCGGATCTCCAGCTGCAGGCTTCTCGGGACTGGCACCCGCCGGACCTTGCCGCTCTTGGTCTGATGGATGACCAGCAGCCCGTGCTGCAGGTCCGAAGACTGGAGTCGGTGGAGCTCGCCCCAACGCAGACCCGTCCCGGCACCGAGCCGGCAGAAGAAGCCCCACGGGTCCGGCAGACTGCAGGCCAACTGCAGCTGCTCCTCCGACAACCGATCGGGTGGCCGCTCCTGGATCCGCGGCAGGAACTTCCGCGGGACCGGGGACTGGTCCAGCAGTCCCGAGTCCACGCACCAGCGGAACAAGCACCGGCAGTCGGCTAGCACGTGCCGCACGGACTGTCGCGACAAGTGCCCCCGCTCCAACCGGAGCCGGTAGCGTCGGAGATCGTCGCCCGTGATCCGAACGACGAGCAGGTGCCCGATGGCCGGGACCAGGTAGTCACGCACGCGCTGAGCCGCCAGCGGCCGATCTTCCGGCCGACGAGCGGTAGCCACGTACGCCTCGAGCCAATCTTCGGCTGCTCTCTTGACCGTGAGGTCCGGTCGCCGAACCGTCTCGCGGTCTCTGTATCGACGAAGTCTGCGGCACGCCTCCTCGTAGTCCATGCCGAGGGATCGCCAGAACGTTCGCCCGCCGACTTTGCGGCGGAAGTACCAGCCCGGCTTCCCCGGCTTCCTGACCAAGTTCCTCGGTCTCGGTGGCACGTCAGCCTCCTTCTTGACGCGCTTCGAGCCAGCGAGAAACCGCCTTGGGCTCGAACCTAACCGAGCGCCCGAACCGGATACAAGGCAAGCCGCGGCGCATGAGCCGGCGCACCGTCCGCGGGCTGACGCGCAGGTACTCGGCCACATCGCCGAGCGTCAGCAGGTGCGACTCGTCGACGATGCTGGGGCGCTGCGGCGCTAGCTGAGGCGCTTCCACAGACCCAGCCGGGCCGAGGTCGAGCAGCTCGGCGTGCGACGCTCGGATGCGAGACGGGATCCCGCTCATTCGAGACCTGCAATGGTTGTCACGGCCGGGAGGCGCCAACCCGCGATCGTCCCCTCCGGAGCGATCCACGGACGGCACTCGGTCGTCGGAACCAGACTGGCGTTCCTGCCAGCCGAACGGCCGTACGCTTTGCGACCGCCGGTCATTCCAGCTGAAGCAGCCGGCGGCGCAGTCGATTCAGGCCCGGCGAGCGCAGTCCGTGGAAGAGCACCCCGGCCGCCACCGCCCAGCCCACGCGTAGCAGTACCCCTGGCTCCGGAGGCCAGAGTCCTGCCAGCGCCAGCTGGTCGGTTAGCGGATTCGAGAAGCTCAGCACGAGACCGACGCCGACGAGCATGAGGATCGTCTGCGGGCGCTGTGCCGCGAGCAGCCGAAGAATGGACCAGACGAGTCGCACTGCGCCGACCACCGGCAGTGCGAGGAGCCAGCCGAGCCCTCCGAGGAGTTGTCGTTTCATGGGATCCGTTGGTTAGTTCATGAGCCAACGCTCCCGGCCCGTGTTCTTCTCTGCAATTGCCCGCGCCCAAGCAGCGCGGGGGATTCGTGATCTCAAGCACTTGCCGCCTCCTCCCCCTTCTTGCTGCAAGAAGGGTCCGTGAGAAGGGCCTCAGCGCGGCGGATGAACAGCTCCGGCCAGTCGGCCTCGGCCACGACCAGCACGCGGCCAAGCCAGGCACGCTTGGCCAGCCGCTCGAGCGCCGGGACGACCGACGGGGCGGCGATCACCACGAGCAGGGCCTCGCGGTCGGCGTGGACGGCGCTGTAGCGCGCGAGCTTGTCCTGCCAGGCGCGTGTCCGCTCGGTTCCGCGATCGACCTCGACCGCCACGACCAATCGCTTCCCCGCCGCCGAGAGCTCCACGAGCAGATCCGGCACGACGAGGTGACCGCCTGCCTCCCGCAACTCCCAGTCCGGCCGGACGCGCGCGAGCCGGATCTGGTTGTGGGGCCCGAGGACGGCAGCCAGTGTGCTCCACGCGCGCACGACGTCGAGGTGGTGGCCGATCCGGCCGCTCGGCACGCGGCCGATCGTCAGCCCCTGTGCTCGCGCCCAAGCCCGACCCAGCTCGCCAAGCGAGTGGAGGTTCTCCTCCGCCAGGTGTTCGACCCGCACGTCGAGATAGCCCGCCCCGAACAGGCTCCGAAGCCGCTGGGCCACTCGCGTCCGGCTGGCCGCGCCGAAGAAGAGCCGCGCCAGGTCGCTGCTCCGGCACAGCCTGAACCTGCTGACCGCTCCCAAGATCGCCCGGTCGCGTCTCGTCAGTTCCAGGCGAGTCCGGCCTCGGCGCACCCCGCGCGGCGCTCTTTGGTGCTGGTTAGTCAAGGGCCGGGTTCCTCAAAGGCAGCTGGCATCGCGTGCATGGCACCCAGCCGGCGGTACGGTGGCAGATCGGGCACTTGGCGAAGACGTAGCCGTCGAAGGCGGCGCCGCAGCCGCAGCGCCACGTGCCAAGCAGCACGACCTCATGGCCGCGGGGACAGCTGAGCCGATCGCTGTGGACGAGGCGCCAGCGACGGAGCAGGTCCGCGCCACGCCAGATCGCCCGGCCGCCCAGCCAGATAGTGGCCACCAGCCAAACGAGCGCGCGGACGACTCCGACGACGAATCGCGCCAATTCCCGTACTTCACGCACACTCCGCTCCTATCCAAGGCTCGGGAAGCCATCGTCGGGTCCGGGCGCTTCAACCTCGGCCTCTTCTTCAGGAGCACGGAATGGACTCGACGGCGGGGTGAACTGCCGAACCGGGACCGTCCCCACAAGAAGCGCCTGCGCGGCGCTCTCGGGAATACGGCCCGCGTCACGTCGCATGCCATCCAGATCGATGCGCGGGGAGCGAAGGAGCGCCGCATGCCCGAGGCTCTTGGCCCAGAGCGCGAACGTGCGGTTCGGCAGATGGCTGAGGGTACGGACGAGTTCGCGACGATCCGCCGCCTCGGCGCCCTCTCCCACCGCCAGCGGCAGGACGGAGGCCAGGGAGGCCGCGTCCTCGGCGCTCGAGCGGAAGGCCATCTCCAGGTTGGCGTTCGTCCGCAGCACCCGGGCGAAGCCGTGGTCGAGCTGCGAGATCTGCTGGTTGAGGAAGACCAGCGTCCCGCGCTTGGACCTAGCCAACGTCGCGAACCGCGAGAAGTGCTCGACGTCGCGGGCCCGGACCGCCAGCTGGCCTTCGTCGAACACTCCGACCACCGGCAATGAGCCCTCGGTGATCTCGCGGGAGAGCACGGCGCGCGTCCACAGGCCCATGAGCAGCGAAGCGATCAACCGCTCGGCCGCCTCCGCTCCGGCCGGCGCGCCGCCCAGACGCACGAGAGTGAGCCCGGGCCGACGGAAGAGCGCGGCCAGATCGATGCACCCCGGGTGCTCGAGCGCCGCGCGCAGTTGCGGCAGGAACACCAACAAGTCGAGGCGCGCGGCAATCGCTTCCAGCGACGCCCGCTGCTCGCGCCCGAAGCTGGAGGCGGCATACTCGCGAAGCTCCGGATCGGTGGAACGTAGCGCCAGCTCCTGGAAGACGCCCGGTGTACGCAGCCACCGCGCCAGGGCCGTCAGCGGATAACCGCACTCGATGGCCAGGCTCACAAGCCACACGAAGGTCCGCAGCATCCGCACGCCCAGCTCGCTGGCCACCGTCTCCTCGAGGCTCGAAGCGAGGGCCAGGGCCTGGACGCTTCGCGGCACCCCGGGCTCGGGCACGGTCACGCGAAGCGGCAGCGGCGTCGGGCCGAAGGGATCGAGCAGCTGGACGTCATCGAGCAGCCACGTCTCGCTCCGAGCCACGAGCGCCTGAACGGCGAGCAAGACGAGATCGGCGATCTCGGGCTTGAAGTCGAAGAGGAAGATCCGCGCACGGCTCCGGCGCAGGAGCGAGAGGATCAGACTGAGCGCCGCAAAGCTCTTGCCGGATCCAGTTGCTCCATGAATCCACACGTGGCCGAGATCGCGAAACGGCAGGCCGAACCAGTTGTACTCGCCACCGACCGTGGGTCCGCGGCCAAATACAATGCGGTCCGATGCGCGGGCGCACCGAAATCGGCTCTCGAACTCCCGGCGTGCAGCGAAGTAGGGACTGGCATCTTGGCGCGCGATCCGCTCGAAACGACGAGCGTCGCGCGGATCGGCAGGATGGAGGATGCGCCTTAAGTCGAGAAGAAGGCTCATTCGTCGGCCCCCTCGTCGTGGTGCAGGATCGGATCGGAGTCCGCCGACTGCGGTGCATCGTCCAACGGGACGTCGTCGGCCGAACGTCGAACGCTGTGACGGACGAGCCGCCGCTCCGCGCGTCGTTCACGGACGAGCCCGCGATCACGGCCCTCGAACGCTGCTCGTGCACGAGCCGCCAGACCAACCAGCAGGCAGATCAGGACGACCCCACCCAGCAGGTCTGCGGCGAGCGACATCGGGCGCAGCGAGCGATCGGCCGAGGTCCAGATCAAGAGGACTTGTGCAAGAACCCAGTGGATGATGAGCATCGCGAAGACCCCCTTCACGAAGACGGACACGAGGAACCCGAACCAGTCGACTTCGCGAGCCATCACACCGTCTTCCGCGGCGGAAGCAGACGGGTGTCGGCAATTGTCCCGATCGCTTGCCGCAGATCCCCGGTCCCGCCGCAGTCCGGGCACGCGGGGCGGCCCACTGCCGGTCCCTCGGGTTCCTGCGGCAGCCAGACGGCTTCGTCGCTGAACACCCGCTCGCGGTCGCCGACGAGAACTTGATCGAACACGGGCAGCTCGAGATCGGGGTCGAGGCGGAGTTGGACGAGGTTGCGGTTACCGATGCGTTCGAGCAGACGCCCCCAGCGCGCGTGCGTGGTGCCGTGGTGGAGCAGCCCCATCGCGACCGCGAGCTTTGCGGCATTCAATCGGGTCGTGGACGAAATCGGCGTCCCGTCAGACGTGACGGCATTGGCGTATCGGTGCTCGAGGTAGGCCTCGTAGCGCGAGCGGAGGATGCAGCGATGGCAAGCCGGGGTGACAGCCGGGTAGGTGAACGTCAGCTCGGCTCCGCGGCCTTCGGCGTACAGTTGGCCGCAGAGGGTCGGTACGCCGTGCTGCAGCCCAACGCGGTTCACTCGCGCCTGCGCGAAGAAGTCGTCCGTGCAGCCGCACAGCAGCGTGCGGATCGGCGGCCGGGCGAGGTCGAGCCC
Organism: Candidatus Eisenbacteria bacterium; assembly: GCA_020847735.1. NCBI lineage: Bacteria > Candidatus Eiseniibacteriota > Candidatus Eiseniibacteriota bacterium. The sequence continues at coordinate 32,534 of JADLBL010000003.1, read as the reverse complement.
GAGCAGGCTCTCGACCTCGGACTCGGTGAGGCTGGTGAAGTCCGCCTGCAGGGCGCGCACCTCGACGGCGGGGTTGATGTCGCGCAGCCGGTCGGCGATGGCCTCGACCTTCGAACGGCCGAGGTCGCGTCGATACACCTGCTGCGTGGCGAGGTTCGAGGTCGAGACGGTGTCGGGATCGATGAGGACGAGGTCATGCACGCCGGCCCGGACGAGATCCTCGGCAAAGCCGGCCGCGCCGCCCACGCCGACCACGACGACGCGGCAGTGCCGCAGATGCGCCAGGTCGTAGGCGCACACGACGCGCTGAAACGTCTCCTCGCGAATGCGCCGCGGAGGCAGGACGGGCAACTCGACCGCGGGAACGTTCGGCGACTTCTCGCCGGCCGTCAGGAGCACCTCGTCGAGGACCTCGAGCGTCGCTGGCGCCGCCGTTACGCCCTCGGCCGTTCGGCGCACCACGAACGGGTGAATCATCGGCTCGGGCGTGACGGTCACGATCGGCATGAGGAGCCGATCGAGGTGCGGGTTCGCCTTGAGGATGGCCTTGGCGTAGTGCAGGTCACCACCCGATGGACGCGCGAACTGCCCCGGGTGCGAGTGCACGAAGCCGAGCAGGCGGATGCCGGAGGGCCGCCACCAGTCCGACAGCAGAGAATTCAATCGAACGTGGTCGGGCGAGTAGGTGCTGCCGGAGCGCACGGCGCCGTCGTCGAACACCACGTGCCGGACGACACCGTCGACTGGATCTCCGCCCAGGAGCATCCCGTTCTCGGGCGTCTTGCCGCCGATGGCACCGATGATCTGGCGATGGACCGCCGCAGTCACACGTAGGGGCTCTCGCGAGGGGTTGCCCGGTCCATCGCTCCGTCGCATCCTCGCACCTCGATTCCCGAGTCCTAGCCTGAGTCTCATGGGGCACATCCCTCCTAGAACGAGCGACCTGTGCGCTGGTAGATGAGCGTGGCCTCGGCCCACATCAGGGCGACAGCCTTTGCCGCGGCCATCGACCGGACTGCAGTCGACCAGCAGATGTAGAGCCCCTGCGCGTCGTGCAGCACGTGACACGAGCCGACACGGGGATTCGGAAGCTCGAGGATGTGGATCCGGATGTCCCCGCCGATCGGCGTGAAGCGGAACCGGAAGAACGAGCTGCCGTCGCGCGAGCGGTAAGTCAGCGTGCGCGACCAGCCGTCGGAGTCGGACGAGCGGCTGGAACCGCTCACCACCGAGTTCCGCGAGTCGTTGTTGCTGGCTGCGGCGAGTGCCGCGAGCAAGCCCACGAGCCACCACATGTCGCCTCCTTCGAGTGATTGCGATCCGGAGCCCGGCCGTCGGGCGGCGGCTCGGAGCCGCCGCCCCGCCGGGTGCGTGCGCCGGCTAGTGGAACGTGCCGGCCGGGACGAAGTCCCGGTCGTCGCCACGCACCAGCGAACTGTTCGTCGCGGTCATTGCGATACCTCGCGGGAGGCAACGAAAAGGCCCTCACCGCCATCGGTAAGGGCTGTCGCGTCGAGCGCTGGCGCCTCGGTCGTGGTTCTAACGTGGACTCGCCTCCGCCTGGCGAAGGCGGACTTGCGCCGTAACCTCCTTGCGTCGGGCAGGAGTCTCCCGGATCAGTGGCCGGGGAGCAGAATCGGCTGCCCACCGGCTACGACGAAGAGGGCGTCCTGTCTTGCTCGATGAGCGATCTGCAAAAGTTGCTCCGCAACCCTTCTCGATTTCCTTCGGTCCAACGCCGCCGGCATGTATGACTCGACGACGAGGATCCTCTCGCGAACCGGTTGAGAGCCGCCATTGAGCCATGTTCCTTGCCCCCGGAACGTGGTCGTTCCCGAGGCAACGGCGAGGAGCGTCGCTTCGATCTCGCGCAGGATGCGCTCCGACGAGACAGACCGGTGAGAGCGATCACGCGAAGGGACAGTGACGCGCACGAGCGCATGTGGCTTCAGGCTCCGTGCTAATTGGTCGACTGCTCTCGGCATCTCAGGACCCCCAGTCACTCGTCGGCGAGCGATGAAAACGCCCCACCGCATTGCGTTGGGGCTGTCGCGTCGAGCGCTGGCGCCTCGGTCTAGCTCAAGGTTGCGTAATTCGTGCATCAGTTCGCCTGACGAGGGCGACTAGTTCGTCGGCACCTCCACGATCACCAACTCGTCGCCGCGCTTGATGATGAGGGCGCCCTCAACCGTGATCACAGCAAGCAACCGCCGCAGATTCGGTGACCGCACTTCGACAGAACCGTCCCGGCGAGGAACGAGTAGTGCCGGTGAGGGCTTCATTGGGCCGAGACCGTCGTACCCGGGCTTCGTAGTCATGGCTCCTCCCAGATGACGGAGAGTGGAGCCGGTCGGAACGCCCCGTGTCAGGACTGCCCCGCTGAAGCGGAGGCTCGTCTTCGGGATAGCTCGCCGGCTCCTCCGGCACGACCACGCGTCAACCGACGCGTAGCGGCATGGAACCTGGCCAGCTGGTCCAGAACACGATCTCGGCCGATGCCTAGTGATCCTCCTCATGAAAGGAAAAAGGGCTGCCTCGCGCCTTCGCGCGGGACAGCCCTGACGTCGCGAACAATAGAGGCTCAGTCGGTTCTCGTCAAGAGGAAAATCTAGCGCCGGAACCCCGCCCGGCAATCGATCAGTTCCTGGATCGCTACCATGACGAGTGTGGAGTTCTGATCGAGCAGGCGGCCGAGCCGAATCTTCATCATCTTGCAGTCGGGCTCCCAGCAACCCCACACGTGAGCTAGCGCCTCGGCCCAGTGGACCCGCCGGATGATGACCCTGAACCGGCCCGGTCGTGCGAAGTTTTCAGGATTTGCGGTGAGTCTTGTGGGAATGAAAGAACGCGGAGTGACTGCGAGCAGCCCATCATTTCATCCCCTCCCTCGTCGGTTGTCCCGGATCAGAACACGTCCGGATGATCACGCATGGTCCGTTGAAGGCCGCGGAGTTCGTTGCCAAACCCTTTCTCCTGGGCTATTCCCAAGACGAATTCGGCTTGCTCTTGCGCCTCGTTGCGCCGACCGGACGTGGCGTATACCTTCACAAGTGCATTTCTGCCCATAACTCGCGTAATCACATAATCATAGGGGATTCTAGCCTCGCCTGTCAAGAGGTGGTCCTCGGCCCTGTCCCAGTCGCCTAGGTCTGCCAGGGCGATCCCGATCTGCTGAAGCGCGCGACCGACAGCCACGCCATCTCCGGCCTCTTCGGCGCGGTGGAACTCTGCCTCGAGGATCTTCAGGGCCTCTGCCGGCTCGCCAATCGCCACGAGGACCGAGGCCATCTCCGATTCAACGTAGGGCTGCTGCCACGCGATGTCTGCAACGATGGCGCGCGCACGCTCGACGCAGTGCAGGGCTTCTCGGCCACGCCCAATCATCCGCAGAGCGACACTCTCGATGTCGAGCGAATAAATCAGGTTCGATGGGTCATTCAGACGGGTCCACACGGCCCGGGCCTCTCTGGCCTTGCTGATGGCGCCTTGAGGGCCGAAGCACTGGCCGAGATTCATAGCACGATGCGCCTTCAGGGTCGTAACGCGGGCCCACAACCGCAGAGCCCGGTCTGAGTCGCGCCGGCCTCTGAAGGTGCGGTCTGCATCACGCAGAAGATCATCAAGGTCGGGCCCGTACAATCCCCAGTTGACACGGTGCTCCAGCTCATTGAGGAGCAAGACACGTGCACTCGCTCGCTCACCCTCGCGGAGTCGCTCCGCTACATCCGTGAGATACGCAGGTCCGAGGGCCTCAGCCATTGCCAAGAGCAGCTCATACCCGCAGTCGACGCTCGCGATTCCTTCCCATTCGTTCAGCGGCTTCTTCGGCCCGCCCGTGCGCTCCTCCTGGAACCGGTCCTTTAATCTGTTATTGTGCATGAGCCTGAACTTCTCGAAAAGCGTATTCGAGAGTCCGTAGTGTTCGATAGTGTACCGCCACCGTCTGGAGTAGAACTCCTCCGTCCGCTCGCCTCGATTCCTCCTCAACCCGGTTAGTTTCGCGCACATCAGCTCAATGGCATCGGACGAGAGGGCCGCCGTTCCATCATGCACCCCCTCATCGAGCTGCTGTCTTGCACGCGCCAGTCGGTCGGCAGCCGTCTTGAAGGTGTCCGAGAGATTCTGCAGAGCAATCTCGCCATTCATGGTCCAATACCTCTCGTCAACCTGAAGCAGCCCTGTCTGGGCGGTGGAGACATGGCAGCATGCGCTCCCTGCTGATTATCGCACCCGGCAATCATCTTGTCAGCGGAGGAGCCGAGACGTTCGTCCGCCGACTGTGCGCCACGATGCGCGACCACGGGGCCTTCGCGCGCTGGGTCTCGCGGTTCATGTCCTTGAAAGAACCCGGTAGCTCGGCAGCGGATACGGGATGGCTTGAGTACAACCAGTTGCTTCCGGCTTCTGCGGCGGAGCAAGCGGCCAAAGAGCTGCAATTCTACGAGCGACGCAGGGCTTTTCCTAGTCCGGATCTCCTCGTCACCTTCGGTGCCGCCGCATCACAGATCGCTGAGCACCTGCCGAGGCCACTATCGCACGCACGCAGAATAGTATTCTTCGAAACTCCGCACGACCGGCAACCGCGGTGGCAGGCCAATGAAGCCGTGCTCAGGGAGTGCAATGGGATTCTGAGCTTGGGTGCGAGAACCTGGAGCATTAGCTCTACCCATCAGCTCGTCCTGGCGCGGGTAGGCATCAGCAACAGGCGAATCGATCGGATACTGCCCTGGAGGGTGGGTCGGTCCAGCAGGCCGTTGCCGCTCCACGCTCGTGGTAAGACGATTGTGGTGCCCACCCGCGTTGCGCCGCGCAAAGGTACGTTTGAGCTGATCACATCGCTGGGGGCGCACTGCGACTTGCTCCGGGACTGGCGCACGATCATCACTGGCGGAGTGGCCGCCCGCTACCGGCACTACTCGCGCGTCGTAGGACAGGCGCATCAGGGACTCGCCGGCCGAGTTCGCATCGCGATCCCCCCTCAGCCCTTTCCGCGCTTGGTGCTTCGGCACCTCTTCGCTACTTCCCGTCTCGCAGTGATTCCGAGTCACGGTGAACTCCTCGGACTCGCTGCCATCGAAGCTGTCGCCTGCGGCGCACTGCCGATTGTCCCTGACATCTCGGGACTGGTCGAAGCCATCGACGGCGGCAGACATGGCATTGTCGCGCCGTACACGGACGACCTCTCGGCGCTGGGAGAGTGGGCAGCACATCTCGCACACGAGACCGGACGTTCCCGCGCACTCTCGCGATTAGCAGATCGACTTGCAACATCGTATTCGGCCGGCGGCAGACATGGCTTCGGCGCCTCCGTGGAGCGCAGCCTGCGGTGCGGCTGAGTCAACCTCGTGCCACCAACTCTCTCACCACATCGCTCCACGTAGGGCATTGGATAGGCCGTACGCTTCCTGTGCCGTGCTGACCCAAAGCGAAGACCACTCCCGGGTAGTTAGGTCCCGGCGCTTCTGGAAGTTCAAGATGATCGTCGACGATTCCCGTAATGTGCGGAGGAAGCCTCCGAAGCGTGGTCGCCTTCCAGTGGAGCGGGTTCATCTTCCGAGGATCGGGACAACAGCTTGACCTGCCCCCCGGAAGCTGACGCAGCCTGAGATACCAGTCCTCTGCTAGCCTCGACGGCAACGGAGGACACATGGCAGGCAACGGGAAGCGCTATACCGAAGAGCAGATCATCGCGATCGTGAAGGAAGCGGACGCCGGCTCGGTCGGCGAGGTGATCCGGCGTCACGGCGTCGCGCCGAAGACCTATTACCGCTGGAAGGTGAAGTTCGCCGGCATGGACGTGAGCGACGCCAAGCGCCTGAAGGCGCTCGAGGACGAGAACCGCCGCCTGAAGCAGATCGTGGCGAACCAGACGCTGGACCTGCAGCTGCTGCGGGAGGCACTGGGAAAAGACTGACGACGGCCGCGGCCCGGCGCGCCGCCGTCGCAGAGGCCAGGACTCGCCATGCCGGAGTGTCGGAACGCCGCGCCTGCAGCGCGCTGGGCGTGCCGCTGTCGAGCCAACGCTACCGTTCACGCCGTCCTCCACAGGAAGGGCTGCGGCAGCGGCTGTGCGAGCTGGCGCTCGAGCGCGTGCGCTGGGGCTACCGGCGGTTGCACCTGCTGCTGCGAAGGGAAGGGGTGCGGGTGAACATCAAGCGCACGTACCGGCTCTACCGCGAGGAAGGCCTGGCGGTGCGCCGTCGCAAGCACAAGCGCGTTTCGGTGCCGCGGCAGCCGCTGGTGACGCCGCAGCGGGTGAACGAGTGCTGGGCGATGGACTTCATGTCGGACTCGCTCGCGAGCGGGCGGCGCTACCGGGTGTTCAACGTGGTGGACGTGCTCCCGCGCGAGGGGCTGGCGAGCGAGGTCGACACGAGCCTGCCGGCGGTGCGAGTGATCGGGGTGCTCGAGGAGATCGCGCTCGAGCGCGGCTACCCGGCGCGCATCGTCCTCGACAACGGGCCCGAGTTTCGCAGCACACGACTCGATGCGTGGGCGTACGAGCACAAGGTCGCGCTGGAGTTCATCCAACCTGGCAAGCCGATCCAGAACGCGGTGATGGAGAGCTACAACGGCCGGATGCGGGACGAGCTGCTGAACCAGCACTGGTGGCGGAGCATCGCGGAGGCTCGCGACGCGATCGATGCCTACCGGCAGGACTTCAACGAAGTCAGGCCGCACAGTGCCCTCGACAACAAGACGCCGAGCGAGTTCGCCCGGCGTTACACTGAGACCCTCAACACGCAAAGGCTGGCATCTTGAACCGTGGCAGCGTTGGGGAGCAGGTCAGTCCCTAGCCCCGAACCGCACGAGCCCCGTCAGCGAATCGGTGAGCCCACCCGCGAATCCCAGGCACGGCCCCGGTCCGCTGCTGTTCAGGATGTTCCCCCACGCGTCGAAGTTCCATCACGCGCGCACCAGGCCGTCACTGGCCCGCACGAGCGCCCGCACGCTGCCCAGATGGTCGCTCACCACCCGGTAGACGGTGTCTCCGCGCACCCCCAAGTCCGTGGGCGCGAGTATGATCATTCCTATCTTGGTCGTTCACCACTGAGCTGCAACAAATATGCTCGGGCGAACGGGGCTGGCCATGAGCCAGCGCCACTCCCCGGCACTATTCGCCAAGCATGCCCGAGCGAATCTGGGGACGCAGTTGTTAGCCGTGCATATGTTCTCGCAACCGAATCGTAGACGCACACAACCCATCGAGTATTGACACGCTCCAATGGGCTCACCGTACTGGTATCGGGACCGCTTCGAAACGCGGTCAAAAGGTCCACAATATCACTTTCTGCTGTCAGTTTCGCTACGCTCGCTGCCCCGTCCGGCCGCGGCGTTCCATCATTGAGCCGCATAGGCCGCTCCGCGTAGTACACCTCGGCCGTCCACCCTCGTCCCACGACCCCTCGGAGCCCAGCCCCATCATGCAGCAAAGCACTGCAAAGCACGTCCTCCTGGGGCTGACTCCATTTCCAACGAGCGTCGTGCCTTGCCGAACACCCTTGAATGGCGACCAAGAAGCATGCGATCCACCAAAGCAGTCGTGGCCCCGCCTGACTAGAAGCCATGGTATTCAACCGGCCGATGGCCCTTGAAGCGGTAGCTGAACGGCTCTCCAGGCAGGTGACTGCCGATCCATGTCGCAATCTCACCTGGTATGTCACGACCGTCTCCGACGTTGAAGTCCCACACATCGTCCAGCACATCGACATATCCCGCAAAATAGTACGTTCCGTCAGCTCCACGCATGAGGCAACCTGTGAGTCGATACCTCACGCGGCCATACGGTCTTATGAGGCTTCGCAGAGTACCTATGCGTTCATGCAGTTCCGTGTCGACATTCGTTGACTGGCCGGGGGCAAGCACCTTCTTGGCTTCATTGAAGCCAGGGAACGAGCTGGGTTGGTACTTCCGCTTGTCAACTTCAGAAAATGGGACCTGGTGTGACCCGCCCTTGCCGGAGGTGTACTTGCCAATGGCATCAAGCCACGTCTCTCCCACAAACGGGAAGCGGCCACTAGGATCCTGCAGGTCGACCGGCCCGCCTGCGCAGTAGGCATACAAGTTTATTCCACCCTCGAAGCGGAGGGGGTCCTTTGTCGTCCAGCGCCCAAGACTGGGATCATAGTCGCGCGCCCCAAACTTCATCAAGCCGGTCAGCGAATCCGGCAGCCCTCCCGCGAATCCCAAGCATGGCCCCGGTCCGCTGCTGGTGAGGACGTTGCCCCACGCGTCGAAGTTCCACCACGCGCGCACCGCGCCGTCGCTGGCTCGGACGAGCGCCAGGATGCTGCCGAGATGGTCGCTCACGACCCGGTAGACGGTGTCCCCGCGCATCGCCAGGTCCGGGACGTTCCCGCGAGTGCTGTAGACGAACCGCCAGAGCAACTCACCGTCACCGTCTAGCTCGGCGACCGGGCTCACACTATCCTGGTACAGCCACTGTCGCTCCATCACCCCGTCGATCTTGCCATGCGGCGGTTGCGGCCGTCGATGTCGTACCAAATCCCCTAGGCGAGCCGGGGTGACTAGCAGGGAGCGAGGCGGGCGTGCCGCTTCTTACCAGCGCACGCTGATCACTCGGGTCCACGTCGAGTCGACACGCACCTCCACCACACCGTAGACAAACATGTTCTTTCCCTTCGGCCCATTCCGCGCTGCTAGCGACCTTAGTGTCGAGTCTTGAACCGCATACAGTAGGCGTTCGACATTCTGCGCAGCCGCTCGCTGATAGTCCCGCTCTCGTTCAACATCCGAGAGTCTAGACCCAGAATCCAAGAGCGCGTACGCCACGCCCACGGTAACAATGGCGGCAACCGCCAACAGGAGCAGTACTGGGACGCGCAGCCGAGTCCGGATCATTGCTTCTTCTCCTTCTTCGCGTTACCAGCCTCTCTCGCGAAGACCTTGCATGTGTAGCCTGGCCACCACCATGTCGGCGGGTTGGCCTTCCGCTTGCGCACATACTCGAGGACAGCTTGATAGTCGGTATCAGCGCGGTAGTCCAACTGTGCCGGGTGCCCCTTCCCGAGCCCTTCGGACAGAGCCTTCGCAAGCGCGTCCAGCGATTCCTGAGTCGGCGCACCATTGTGGAACTTCAGATCGGGGATGGTTCTCCGCTCAACCTCCCCCGAAGAGTTGTTGTATCGTCCAAACTCATAGTACTCGGTGTGCCCAGTTGCTGGGTCCACGGCGATCACGCCGGCGTGACCGAGTGGTAGCACTGTCGGCCCAACGTGTATTGGATAGCCGACATAGTTGACGATGATCGCGTCAGTGCCACTTGGGTCTGCCCAGTCCAATGGGTCATTTGCCGAGTAGGCATACATGTTGTCGTCATTACCCGCGAATCCAATCGGGTCCTTCGCTGTCCATCTCCCCGCAACCGGGTCGTAGTCCCGCGCCCCGAACCGCACCAAGCCGGTCAGCGAGTCGGTGAGCCCACCCGCGAACCCCAGGCACGGCCCCGGTCCGCTGCTGGTGAGAACGTTCCCCCAGGCGTCGTAGTTCCACCAGGCGCGCACCGCCCCGTCGCTGGCCCGCACGAGTGCCCGCACGCTCCCTAGGTGATCGCTCACAACCCGGTATGCAGTATCCCCGCGCATCGCCAGGTCCGGGACGTGGGCCCGGGTGCCGTAGACGAACCGCCAGAGCAGCTTCCCGTCGCCGTCCAGCTCGGCGACCGGGCTCACGCCGTTCTCGTACAGCCACTGCCGCTCCATCACCCCGTCGATCTTGCGCGCCACGCGGCGGTTGCGACCGTCGATCAGGTAGTCAATCCGCTGGCCCGAGGGCAAGACGACTGTCACAAGGTTGCCGAGAGCGTCGTACGTGTAGCGCGTGGTGTCGGTACCGGCGACCTTCATGGACAGTTCGCCGTTCAGTGTGTACATGTAGCCCGTATCGCCGAGGCGGAGCAGGCGGTCCTGCGCGTCAACATCTGTCGTGATCCTGTCGCCGGCCCCCCCGGGGCCCTGCACCGAGTCGGGATTGCCGTTCGCGTCGTACCAGATCCGCTGGACGAGCAGCCCGCTCCGCCACACTTGCTCGAGCCGGCCGGCGATGTCGTAGCCGTACTCCCACGTGCGGCTCGAATCCACGGCCACATCGTCCAGTTGCTCGATTCGGCCGAGGGCGTCACGCTGCACGCTCTGCTGCAAGAGCACACTCGCTCCCGTGCGATACCGCAGGTTCACAAGGTCGCCATAGCCATCGTAGTCCTGCCGGCTGACCACCACTCCCGCCTGGGTGCTGTCCGGCAGGCCGTTCGTGCTCCGCGGAAAGACCCCAAGCGCGCCGGCCCGCCTCAGCAGACCGTCCCGGTCGTACGCGAAGCCGGCCGTATCGGTAGAACCGCCCGCCGTCACCGTCTGCAGGCGAGGCTGGAGGTCCGGGTTCCAATCCAGGGCCACGTTGCCCTCGACTGCCCCCGACCAGGTCTCGCTCGTTGGCAGCGACCCGTTGTAGCCGAAGGCAACCGTGGTAAGTGAATCCGCGCTCGTCAGGCTCGCGAGCTGCCCGGTCGACGGGGAGTAGGCTAGTGTGCTTGTTCCACGCGGCTGGGTGACGTGCCAGAGCCGGCCGCCGGCGTCGTAGTCGAGCTCGACGGTCACGTCCCCGGGCTGGGTGATCGTCTCGAGCTGGTGGTCGAAGTTGTAGCCGTATTGCGTTTCGCGATCGCCTGAGCCGGTGTCGGGAGCCCGGTAGAGCGTCGTCTGGTCCACTCCCGAGTAGTCGAACTCATGCAGTTCGCTGCCAGGCGGTCGCAGGGCCGTCACGTTCCCATTGGCGTCGTAGCCGAAGCCAACGACGCGTCCTCCCGGCAGGTCCTGCCGGAGGAGCCTTCCGGCGGCGTCGTAGCCGAACAGTACCGTATCCGGCTTGGGGCTGATCGCCCGGAAGACACGGCCGGAGTCGTCGTAGTCGTAGTGCCAGAGCCTCGCGCCCTGCGTCACGTCCTCGAGGCGGCCCGCCGCGTCGTAGCCCAGCGTGACGGTACTCAGACCGGGGATCGCGACGGTCAGCGGGCGGCCGGACTCATCCACCGTGGTTGTCACGGACCGCCCTTCGGGAGAGGTCGTCTGCCACGTGCCCGTCCCGGCGCTCAGCGCGAAGGTTGTCTGCCACGTCCCGTTCGAGTTGATCGAGACGTTCTCCTGCCATGTGCCGCCGGTCGCGCCCGGCGGGTCGAAGGAGGTCCGGCTGTACGGCCGGGTGAGGCCGATCCGGTGCTTGAGCCCGTTGGGAAGCACGACCGTCATCCCGGTGTCGATCGGCGCGAACATGCCAAAGCGGGGCTCCGGCCTGGGACGCCCGCGCACGGAATCCCCGGCCGAAGAAACCCCAGCGATCCATTGGCCACGATCGTCAACCGTATCCACGTAGAACGACTTGAAGCCCGAGGGATCCTCGACGGACTTCCGGAAATACCCATCGAACGATTGCCGGGCCACGTAGGTCGTGGTCCGTCCCAAGGCCGTCTCCACTTCCACCGTGCGCGTCGGGCCGGCTTCGCTGGCCGTCAGCGTCTGCACGCCGGAGGCGGGGTCGTGGTCCTTGTCCAGGCGACCTTCGTTGTCGTACTCGAACCAGTGCCGCTGATCCTTCGCATCGTAGAAGTCGGTCAGCAGTCCGCTGTCGGGATCATTGTAGAGAAGTCGGACGCCCTCGCCGTTCGGGTTGGCGACACGGCTCAGCAGGCCATCTTCCAAGTAGAGACTGTCGCACACCCCAAACGGGCCGCAGATGACCGTCAGGGAGGCACTTGGCCGCGTAATGACGGTCTGATTGTTGTCCGCGTCGGTCAGTTTCCAGAGCCGTCCCTGCCCATCGTACATGAAGGTCAGCAGGTCCGCACCCGTCATAGCATCAACGGTCCGCAGGTGGCGGCCCCGGGAGCTGAAGACGTAGCTCTCCCGACCGTCTTCGGAGGGCACCATGAACTCGCCGAGCGTCTTCGTGGGCAGAATGGTCGCGATGCGCGAGACTACGTTGTCCTCACCCACCCAGATGCCGCCGTCGCCGCCGACCGCCACGCCGCGCCCGATCGAGATGTGCAGCGGGGCGCCCGCAGCGGGGACAATTTCGCTCCAAACCCGTGTCCCCGATGCTCCAATGCCTGCGACTGGCACCATTGTGCCGTCGGCATCCCGGCGGTACAACCGTGCCTCCGGCGCACTGCTAACAATCAAGAGTCCACCATCGGGTGCGACGGTAAGTGAATACGGCCGGAAGTTCACGCTGGTGCCCGTGACATTCGTGAGCTGGCCGTCCGGCGTCACCTTCTTCACGCGTTCTCCGTCCGCGACATAGAGGACACCGTCCCGGTCAACGACTACGTCCCAGATGTCTCGAAGTCCGACGGTCGTGGCCCGACCTTCGAGATCCTGTGTGCTCAACTGTCCTGTTCCGGCAAAGGTGCGAATGATCCCGTTGGTGCCCACGCGGCGTACGCGCCTGCTTCCGCTCGCCTCACCGATGTAGATGGCGCCGTTCGGCCCCACGGCGAGGCCGCGTGGATCACAGAGTCGCGCGGCAAGGGCAGGCCCGCCGTCGCCATACCCGCCGGAGGTCACGGCGTGGCCATCACCGACGACAGTAGTGATGTGACCCGCAAGGTCTACTCGGCGCACGCGCTGCTGGTAGTTGAAGCTGCCGTAGGTGTCCGTATCCAGGATATACAGCGAGCCGTCGGGTCCGAACGCGATGCTATTTGGATCGTTCAGACTGACATCAACGGCCGCCTTTCCTTCATCGTCAGGGTCATAGTTTGTGCCTCCGTCGCCCGCCACGAGTTGCAGCTTGCCATCGGAGCGCAGCTTGTAGACTCTGCCGCCGGAGCTCGCGAACTTGCCGATCAGAATGTAGAGTAGGCCATCAGGCCCTGTGGCGAGATCGCGTGGCGAAATCTCTTCCGAAACAGCCGGATTGGCCTCATTGATTGTGTTGTTGTACGACTGGCCGTTGCCGGCGATCCGGTCGATCATCGGGTACATCGAGTCTCCGGAGCGGAGGTCACCGTCTCCGTAGTAGATCGCCCCCGACCCTGCCGGATCGTAGAAGTGGTGGGCAGAGAGCGTCCACCCCCCAAGGGAGGCCGAGCCGGTCCCTGGGGCGCCGATGCTCACGTTCTGTCGGGACCAACTGATGCGGTCTTCGTCACGGTTGCCAGTGGCGACAGCAGCGCCCCCGCCGCTCGTACCGGCATCGTCCATGGAGCCGCCTCCTCCACGAACCGTCATGGCATACGCGGCACCATACTCGTAGCCGACACCGACGCGGGCCGTGACGGCACCGCGAACGGCACGGTTGTAGTCGTCCAGCCCGTTCCAGACGACGGTTGTGAAGGTGGACGCCAGGGGCGGAGTCAGAACCTGCGTGAGGCGCTGCCCGGCCACGTCAACGACCACGTGGACCTTCCGCACCTGGGACGGCAGGCTGTCGCCGTAGAGCGGAATGCGGAGCTTGCGCATCGCCGCGTCACCCGGCATCCGGTAACTGCGGTAGTTGAGCGAGTACGGCGAGCCGGCCAGCGGGATCCGCTCTCCGAGCACCCGGTTCTCGCACTCAATGATCGAACCCTTGCGCACGGTCGAGCACGGGACCAACCCGAGGATGCGGCGAGCCCGCTGCGCGGCCGGGCTGCTCGAGTAGGCGAGCCAGGCCAGGTTGAGGTTGAAGTCCCAGGTGCTGAAGCGGTCGACCCGGACGCGCCACAGCGTATCGCCCGGCGCGTACTGCTGCGCCAGCCTTGCGCGTTCGGCCTCGTCGATACCCAGCGCGAGGAGCGAGTCGGCGTCGTCCGCGCCGGCCACCGTGTCGGCGTCGACCGACGCTAGGCCGTTCACGACATCGACGATCCTCAGCACGACGCCGTCCTCGCCTGCCTCCCACTGCCCCTTCGTGCGATCGTAGTAGCCTGAGGGAATGGTGGTGCCGAGGGGCAGGTGGAGGAAGTCCCGCACGTAACAGGCGACTGGAGTAGAGAAGCGCGTCTCGGGGGATGGATCGCCAGCAGGTGCCAGCGCCTCAGCCTCGTCGAGGCTCAGACTGACGCAGTACGTGTAGGCCGTGCTGGGCGGAAGCGCGGCGGGCATGGACTCTAACCCCCCGTCGCCGACCGTGTACTCCTTGGCGCGAACGCTGACCGAGCTTTCCAGCGTCACCGTGTCGCCGGGCGCGCGAATGACCTTCGCGCCAGTGCCGCTGCGGAACATCAGAGCGAGGCGCCGGTCGCCGTTCTCGTCGGATTCGAAGCGCGTATCGAACACGGTGTCCGCCGCGAGGCTGATTGCGTAGCGGCGAGAGCTTCTGCCGATCAGGGCCAGGCTGTCGAGCACGACGTAGTCGTTGGTGGCGACCTGCAGATTGCGCTGGGCCTCGAGGTAGCCGGCCTTGAGGAAGCGCAGCGTGACCACGCCGCCGCCATTGACCGCCAGATCGAATCGGCCGTCCTCGCGCGTAAGGGTCTGCCCATACTCCGAGTGGCCGAGCACACTGACGGCGACGTTTGGAAGCGGTCCGATGTCGCGCGCGAAGACCTTGCCGCGTAGGACAGCCACCCGGGCGGTGTCGAACGTACTGGCGGTTGCACCGGTTTGGAGTGGCGAGGCGCCCGTATACAGGAACTTGGTTGCGTCGAGGAACGTCGTCGCCTCCGTCGATGGCAGCTCGGGCGCGTCGACGACCTCGCTCAGGGCCGACTCGTTCGTCGGCACCCGGTTGACGTACCGCCAGAGGGACGTCACGTGTCCGAGCACGTCCGTCGCCCGGACCAGGATGCGGTTGGGTCCGATGTCTAGCGGGACATGCGCCTGGAAATGCCCCGAATCGCCAACGGCCACCTGATCGCCATCGACCTCGACCCTGGTCACCGTTGAATCGATCCAGTAGCCCGTAACCACGAGCGTATCCAGCGTGGTGTCGACGGTCGCCAGTTCCGTGGCCGGGTAGGTCACTTCCAGGGTTGGAGCCTGCGTGTCGCGAATGACCGTCCGCCGCACGGTGTCCGTGAGGCAGGCGCCGTTCATGCCCACGAAGGTGAGCGTCGTCTTGCCGTCTGGCGCGGGCAGCGCAACCGAGTCACTCCAGGCCCCGCTCGTCAGGGTCTTCTCCGCGCCGTCCACCCAGAGCCGCGTTCCGGTCTGGGTGTCGGCGAGTTGCACCGAAGCCAGGACCTTTGCAGCCTGCGTGACTAGTGAGTCGGTCGGGGCGAAGACGGCGAGGTCAGGCGCCGTCACGTCGGTACCGTAGAACTTGACCGACATCGTCTTTCCGGACTGCTGGCCCTGGAGCTTCACTTCGAGCGTGTTGTCGTCCTCCAGCGTCACGCTGCGGCTGATGAAAGCGCGACCCCGCGTCACTTCGCCGGGGAAGATGATCTGCGAGCTGTTGAGCCAGACCTCGGACTCGAGCGTCCGCGCATTGCCCGTCGAATCGACGTTTCCATTCGTCAGGACCATGACGTGGGGCGAGGCCGGCACGCCGTCGGCGATGCTGAAGTAGCGGGTGTACCACTTGTCCGCTGAGCTGCTGGCGCCGCTTAAGCCGGACTGAGAGGCCACCTGGAAGAGCGGTTCGGGCACCTGCGTGATGCGCAAGTCGAGCTTAGCGCCGGCACTGCCGTAGAGCGTCACCTTGAGCGTGGCGGTGCCCTTCGGTGTGATGGTGCGGCTGAGGAGTACGTTCGAGGCATCGACGTCGTGCGTGCCGAAGTACTCGACGCCGCCGTAGGTCACCCGGGCCGAGTCGAGCGGGTTCGAGGTACTCGGACGCAGGACCTCGAGCAGGAAGCGCCGGCCCGGCACGGCGATGGCAGTGCAGGTGTCAATGTGCGTCACCTGTGAACCACTGCTGAGCGAGTAGCGCTTGACGGTCCGGACGAGCAGGGTATCCGCGCAGGCGGCGGAGGCCTGCGGCGCGCCGGCCGGCCCGCGAGCCAGCAGGACGACCGTGAGCAGAGTGGCAGCGGCGAGGAGCGGGCGCAGGCGACGGAAGTTCGCGGTCATGGCGCTCACCTCCCCGCCAGGACGAAGCGCCGCGTGCGGGCCTGTCCGGCTTGGGTGAGCCTGGCGAAGAAGACCCCGGCCCGTACGCCCGGGGGCGTCGGCCACTGAAGCTGCATCTCGCCGGCGTGCTCGTGCTGACGCACGTCGCGCAGGAGGCGCCTCCCCTGCACATCGAAGAGCTCGAAGCGCGTCTCGGCCCGCGAGGGGACCGAGAAGGTCAGGTGGAGCACGCCGCCCTGAACGGCGAGCCCGCGAATGGCCAGCGGCGCCGCGGCCGGAATCTCCACCTGCACGTCGCCCGTGACCACGTCGAGGTCGGCGGTGCGGATCCGAAGCCGATAGCTGAGGATCTCTCCGGGCACCACCTCGTGGTCTTCCAGCACCAGCACACCCTTGTCGTCGCGGCTGAGCTCCCGGACCAGCTCCCACTCGTCGCCGGCGCCCGAGCGCTCGACCAGCACCGTGTACCGGGCGTTGGCCGATCCCAGCCATGAGAGGCGTACGAGGTCGGGCCAAGCTTCCGCCGCCTTGAGGTCGGGCAAGCCGCCGAGGCTGGCGAGCGCGGCGCTCAGTACCGTGCCATGGCCGCCGGCCTCGTCCTGGCTCCAGGAGACGAGCACGCCGTCGCTGAGGGCGAGCAGGCGTGGCCGGCGTTCGTTCAGCGCCGTCTCGGTGACGGCCAGACCGGTGGTCGGCCAGCCGGCGGATACCTCCCCGCTGCCGCCGAGGCGCACGAGACGAACGTCTCCCGAGGAAGAATCGCTCGCATACCCGATCCAGGACAGGTACGCGCCCCCTGTCCCGTCGAGCGCTAGGGCCGGACTGGATGCCGCTTGGCCCTCGCCGATGATCCGCCCGGCGCCTGGCCAGTTGGCTGGAAGCGTGCCGCCCGGCGCCACCCGCGTGAGAAACGCACGGCTTGAGTCGTCGTCGGCCTCGTACCAGGCCACGTAGGTGCCACCCGTGTCGGTGGCCATCGCCGCGGTCCGGAGCTTCCGCGCCGAATTGGCCAACTCCAATCCATCTGACGGCCAGCCCGCGGCAGGTTGACCGTTACCGTCCAGCCGCGCGAGCCGAAGTCGACTCAGCCCAGCTGATTCAGCGACCCAGCCGAGCATCATGCCTCCGGCTCCGTCGCCAGCCGCCACCGGCCGCACGGCATTCTGGCCCGACTCGACCACGACGCGGCCATCACTCGGCCAGCCCGGAGAAACCGAGCCATCGTCACCGAGATGGAGGATTCGGAGTTCACGCGCCCCGCTTCCACCCTGCTGCCATGTCAGCCAGGCGCCGCCAGAAGGATCACCGACGATCGCCGGGTCCGAGGCGGTTGCTCCGGAAGCCCCTACCCGCAGCCCGTCAGACGGGAAGCCGATCGCTCGCTCGCCGGATGCCGAAAGCTTCAGTAGGTAGACCGCGCTGCACTGCGGGTCGCGGTAGTCCTTCCAGGCCAACCACACTCCGCCGTCACTCGAGAGCGCCGTCGTCGGTTGCGTCTGGGTCCCGCGGGCCGCGCAGACGACGGCGCCGCCGTCGGGCCAGCCGGTCGCGGCGGAGCCGTCGCCGCCGACATGCTGGGCGCGCAGGTCACAGTCCTCGCCAGCCGATTCGATCCACACGACAAATGCGCCGTCGGCGCCATCGCCGACTGCGACCGAATACGTGGCGCGCAGCGCTCCCACGCAAAGACGGCCAAGCAGTGACTCATCGGTAATGGCTGTGCCGGTACTCGAGTAGCGCGCGCTGGGCACGGTGAATGACCGTCCCGTGCGAACATCCACGCACGCGGTGGCGCCGCTGGGAGAGGCAACGAAGGTCAACGCGCAGACGAATACATACGCCAGCGACCGCGCGGAGACACACACGCGCGGAGCGCAGGCAAGGCGGCCCAATTTCATGCTCGCAGCTCCCTGTGCCAAAGCGACGGCAGTGAACGACTCGTTCGACGACTGCGATTGTCTCGCGTCGGGGGCGCGTTGGCCGCAACGCTACTCCCCCGATGGAAGTACATCAAGGGGATCGATCAACGCGGGGCGACACACCTGGGCCCAAGTCGTTGTCGGAATGCGGTGCTTGCGATGGCGGCTCCGAGGTCGATCGCATAAGGCAAGTCCGTAGGGAACCGCGACGGTGGCGTATGGATCGCGGATGCTGTGAAAGCAGCGCAGACACTTCCGCGGGGACGGGCGCATCAGGACGCTGCTGCAATGCGTCCAATCGGCGGCCTTCGCCGCACTCGGAGCTTTCATTCATTCGCCGTCGAGACTTCGCCGAGGATTCTCAAGAATGTATGGAGGGCACGGAGCGAGAAGAGACCAAGTGCCAGTTGGCACCGCCGAGTCCGTGCAGTAAACCCGTGTGTCGTCGTACGCGGTCGCCTTACCTGTCCCAGGCAGCACGCACCGGAGCAGGTGCGAATCCTCAAACTATCGGGCCTGAGCCTGCTCAAGCCCCTCGAGCGCCCACGCGTGCCTACCATCATCGGCAAGCGCGAAGCCACTCCGCCCCCTGCAGCTTCCTCCTCACGCTCGGTGGCAGGGTCGAGAGGTCTTCGCACTCATGCCTCGGCGTCGAGCCTTGGCCGTCACGTGCCCAGGCCCCTACGGCACCGCAGCCGCCTGCACGGTCAGGTAGCCGAGGCTTTGACAAGGCGACCCGAGGTCGAGCTGGCGGACGTAGCTCTCCGTGTGCCCGGCTGCGACGGTCGGCGCCGTGAAGCGCACGGTGAACGTCTGGCTCTGCCCCGCCACGAGCGAGTAGGTCGTAGTCCCGATGAGGGACATCGGGGCCGGAGGGGTGTCGATGAAGTGGATCGAGCCCGCCATCGTGCCCGAGCCCCCGTTCGTGAGCACGAACGTCGTGTCCTTGACCTGCCCGGAGTGCAGCGTCCCGGCGGACAGGTTCGTCGTCGAGGCCTGGCAGGAGGGCGTCCCGCCGACGCCCACGCCGGTGCAAATGACGTAGTCGCGGACGCCACCCGCGGTTCCGGCACCGTTCATGGTGCAGCTGACGGGCATGGCGCAGGACTGCGGCCCCGGACGCGTCGGCGTGAAGCGGGCGTAGCGCACCTGCGTCCCGCCCGGCGCGAGGCCGAACAGCGCGCTGCCCACGACCTCGAACTCCGGGCAGGCCTCCGAGACGGCGCCGTCGGCGTTGTAGGTCGTGTCGTAGTTTTTGAGCGTGAAGGGCAAGTCGGCCGAGGAGCCGACGCTGACCTGGCCGAAGTCCAGCGGCGCGCTGATGACTCGCACCTGGCAGTCCCCGCCGTAGGTGAGCACGCCGGTTCCCCGGCAGACGATCGGCGAACAGCCACCCGGGGAGACCTTCAGCGTGCAGGCCTGCGCCCCGCCGCTCGAAGGGGTGAACTGGAGCGTGATGTACGCCCACTGCCCCGCCGACAGGCTGAAGCTCGGCGGATCGAGGAAGTGGAAGTCCACCCCCGCCCCGGTGATCGCGCCAGACAGCGTGCCGCCCCCGGCGTTCTGGATGCTGATCGTCCGATTGGCCGAGGAGCTGTAGTTGACGCTGCCGAAGTCCAAGAGCGTCGATTGGACGTTGCAGACCGGCGCCGCCGTCTGCCCCGTGCCGGTGGCGACGACCTGGCTGCAGATGCTGGCACCGGTCGAGAGCGTGCAGGCCTTGGCGCCGGCGCTCGCTGGCGAGAAGCGCAGCGTGAAGCTCTGGCTCTGGCCGGCGGTCAGGCTGTAGGCAGCCGTGCCGACGAGTGCGAACTCGGCCGCGGACTCGCTCATCGTGCCGCTCAGGGTCCCGCCGCCCGAGTTCCGGAGCATGAACGAGCGGTCGGCGCTCGAGCCGACGTTGACGCCGCCGAACGAGAGGCTCGTGGCGCTCAACTCGCAGACCGGCGTCGGCGTCGGGGCGGTTGGTGGCGGACTGGACTTCTTCGAACAGCTCCACAGGATGCCGAGGACGGCAAGCGCTAGGATGATGGGACCAAGCAGGCGGCGCATGGTCGGCCTCCCTTTCAGGACGCGGGGGCGGGTGGTGACGGGTTGGGCTTGGGTTCGCCGGTAGTCGGCCGGACGATCCAGGGCGAGCGTTCCAGTGAGCGCATCAGCGCTTCGCGATGGCGGTCGGAGATCCGTGCGTAGATGGCGGTCGAGCGGATGTTGCGGTGGCCGAGGTGGTCCTGGACGAACTCGAGCGACGCGCCGGCGTCCAGCAAGTGGGTGGCGATCGAATGCCGCAGCGAGTGGGTCGTCAGGCGATCAGGTAGTCCCGCGGCGCGCCGGTACCGGACGAAGCGCGCCTGGATCTGGCGGCGACGGAGCGGCCCGTGCCGGCCCGGGAAGAGCGGCGTGTCCGGCCCGCGGGAGATCCGGGCGAGGTGCGCACCCAGCAGCTCGAGCGCGGCGGCGAAGAGCACCTGTTCGCTCCAGCTACCGCCCTTCAGGCGCCGCACGAGCAAGCGGCCGCGGTCCAGGTCGACATCCCCACGCCGGAGGAGCAGCACCTCCCCCACGCGCAGGCCGTGGAGGTACATCAACGCGAAGAGCGTTCGGTCCCGGGGGTCCGAAGCGGCGGCGAAGAACCGTCTCGCTTCCTCCTGCGTGAGGTAGCGTGGCAGCTGCTGGTGGGGGTGAGGCTGAATGGACAACGGTGTGAGGAGTGAGAGTCCGCCTGCCGGCTCACTGCGCGAAATTGCAGAAGGGCGCAGTCGTTCGAGCTCGGCCCGCGAGAGCCCGTGGATTCAGGCTGCTTCGGGTTGGTTGGCGGGCAGCCCCGAGCCTTCCGGTTGGCTCAGGGGCGGCTCAGACGCAGCGAGATTCGGGGGTCATCGTGCCGCGGAGCCAGCAAGTGCGCAGTTCTGCAAGAGGGCGCACTCGACTTCCACTATCCTGACGCAGGCTGAAAGCCCCGTCAATGCCGAGTTCCACGCCGCCCGAGCGGCGTTGCCTTGAGCGAGCGGAGGGTACCGGTGAGTACTCCTCATCCGGAGTTCGAGACCTTCACCCGCGACCGGTTTGGGTTGCAGTCGTGGGTGCTGCGACGTCTGCCGCCGCTGTCCAACGACCGGGTCTTCCGTTTAGCGATCGCGCTGCTCATGGCCGAGGTGCTCTGCGCCCTCGGCGCGATCCCCGGCGTGCCCGCTGCTGTGTCACCGGTGCTGGCACTCGTGGGATTGGCGCTGCTTGGATGCGCCCACGCCGTGGTCCTGCTCCTGACCTTCGCCGGCGATGCGTTGCCCGAAGAATACGGGCGACTGGTCAACGTGCGCGAACGTCTTCATCCGATCACGATGGCGGCCCTCGTCTACCTCGTTCTCGCCCACGTCACGGCCTTCGCCACTGGTTACGCCGCGCTCCAGCGGCTCGATCCGAACACGTGGGCCGACGGCCTGCGCCATCCGTACCTTGCCCTGTGGGTATTCAGCTACCTGACGACGTTCACGATCGCCTTCGGCGATCTCCAGCCCGCCTCAACAGCGGTCAGGCTCCTGCTCGTCCTGCAGGTTGCGGCCTCGGCCACCATGCTCTTTGGGATGGTGGCGGTCATCGTCTCCTCCTACGTCGGTGTGCTCGACCGACGACGGGAGCTCCTCGCGGCGCTCCGCTCCCCGGAGGCGGCCGGCGGCACCAAGGCTCCAACAGGCGGCGATCAGTCCGCAGGTCGGAAGGAGGACGTGCCGGGCCAAGGGCCGACGCAGCTCGGCCAGGCCAGCACCCCGCAGGAACCGGCCCCACAGATCCAGGCGGGCGATGCTCAGGGTGGCCTCGCGGAAGACCGAGCCGGCCGAGCCAGTGTGCAGTCGGCGGAGGAAGAACGACCGATGCTCAGCGACCAGGTCGCCGATGACGTCGCGCGGGCCGGCGACGGTGACTCGAGCGAGTAGCCACTCGAAGTGATTGTGGCGCTCACCGGGCTCCCACAGGGGACCGGTCAAAGGATCGACCCAGCGCTCCGTCCGCATCCGTCCGAACACTCGCACGCGGGTGACGCCGGCGCGCCCGACGTGGTGGGCTGGATCGCAAAGATCGGCCAGGCCGTGAGCGAGTCGTCCGGCGGCGCGAGATCGCTCCATCGTTGTGCGCGCGGCGAGGAGCGCGCGAAGCTGGCCCTGGCACTCGGTGAGGCCATCGCCGACCTGCCGAACCGGATCGTAGCGCGACCGCTCGGCACCCAGTCGACCGATCGCCCAGAGGGTGTCAGGGCCCAGCGGGCCCGAGAAGGCCCGGATAGCGGAGAAGATGGGAAGCGCCTGTCGGTCTGACGGCGAAAGTGATGCGAACGCGAACCGTTCGATCGAATCGTGCGTACCGCGCAGCGGGCCGAGTGTGGTGAAGATGTAGGCATCCAGCATGCTCGCGGCCGGTGGAATGGACCGCTCACAGGCATTCTAGCAGGCCGACGCCAGCGACGGCCTGTGGACAACCCACGAGCCGCAGGTTCTCGCCGAACCATGCGTTCGCCGATCAGTGCCCCGTTGCTTCTCGTCCGCCGGCGAACACGTTCCCCACGAGCTCGACCGGTCGCGGCACGAGTGGCCCGGTGCCGCGTCCACCTCGCGGCGCGACCGTGAGTCGGTAGTGATTCCCGTCGGCAGCAATGATCTCGTAGATCCGACCCGCCGCACCGAACGGCGTCAGGTACAGCGCTACCGGACGAGCGCTGAGCGAACCGGTCGAGTCGCACAGGACCCAGTACCCAGGCGCCGGTTCGAATGGCGTCGCCGGGCTGGCGTACGTCGGAGGTGCTTCATGCTCGCCGGCGTACCGGTAGATGTGCCCATCCGCGGTGATGGCGTAGTCGAGTCGGTAGACCGCGGCCACCTCCGAGCCGGGGGTCCGTCGGGAATCGACTGCCGCGATCGTGAGCCACGAAAGAACTGCCCCTACGGCGAGGGTGGCAAGTAGGCGGCCGTGCATTGGGTCCTCCTTCGCTGGTCCATTCACCGGGCCGGGCACGCGGGCGAGCTTGGTGGCATGATGATCCTACTGATAGGGCTCATCAATCCAGTGTGTCTAACGATGTGGGGGCCGCGCGTGCAATCAACGACGGATGACCACCAGAGGGAGTTCGAGGAGACGGATCGCAGGAACCACCATCGGGGCCTGATTGCGCTGGCGGCGCTCGTGGTCGCAGCGCTCTGCGTCTGGCTGTTCCTTCAGCCATACTTCGTGCTCAGCCGCATCCGGCAGGCAGCAGAACGCGGGGATCGGGACGCCCTGGCCGAACTCATCGACTTCCCCGCGCTCCGTGGCAACCTCAAGGCGAGCTTCAACGCATCCGCTGCACAGAGCATGTCCGACCTGAACGACAATCCGTTCGCCGGCCTCGGGCTGCTTCTCGCTGGCGCGTTCATCGACCGCATCGTGGATACCTACGTGACGCCCAGCGGCATCGCCCTGCTGACCGCCGGTCAACGCCCCGACCCCGACGGTTCATCCCCAGGGCCGGATTCTGACCGGACGGTCAAGGTCGAGCAGCGCTACCGCAGTTCGTCGGTGTTTCTGGCCGTGGTCCACGCGGACTCCAGCCGTGAGGCCGACATCACCTTCGTGCTGCACCGACGCGGATTGGGATGGGTGCTGACGGACATCCGACTGCCCACCTTCGGCCGTGGGTCGCAACCGAATGAGGATCTCTCGAGTGTGGGTGGTAAGCGCTCGTCCTCACGGCGCACCGCCCGGCCCCACGACCGTTCGGCGCAGCGAGGCGGCGACACATCCACGCCAACCGATGTTCCGACCGTGGTGAGGGTGGAAGGAACGGACGAGCAGGTCGTCGTCGTGCCACCGACCGACGACGAGCTGCCCAAGTTCGGCGACTACGTCTATGTCGACGACTTGCCCGAGGCGATCACCCGCGTACCGCCGGTGTATCCCGACCTGGCGCGAGGGGCCGGGATCGACGGCACGGTGCTCGTGCAGGCGCTCGTCGGCAAAGACGGACGTGTCAGGGACGTGCGCATCCAGAAGAGCGTCCCCGCGCTCGATGCAGCCGCCGTTGCGGCGGTGAAGCAATGGGTTTTCAAGCCCGCGCAGTCGGAGGGCCGGCCCGTGGCCGTGTGGGTCGCCGTGCCGGTCAAGTTCTCGCTTCGGTAGGTGAGGCTCCCCACTCGTCGACCCGAGCTGCTCCGCGTCGGTTGAGGCCAGGTGGAATCCCAACACCACGGCACTGCGTTCGGCTGGCATTGCCTTGATGCCAAGCGCCGTCCATCGGGTCGGCGTCCCGACCATCGCTTGGATCGTTCGCCAGGTCGCGCCCGCCGTCCATCTGCCGACTTCACGAAGTAAGCAAACAGGAGCATGGCAAGTTGCGCCATGCTCCAAGACGTGCGGATGGTCCGCGCTGGACCGATCGCCAGGATGGCGACGACCCCAAGGAACATCAGGCCGACCGCGATGAGCCAGATACCCACTCGCGCGCCCGCCTCGGATTCGGCCGTCTGCATTCGGCCCAGAATGACGAGTACCAGCCCGTTGAGAACCGCGGCCACACCGATCGTCAACAACACAATACAGAGGAACTCCATGGCACTCCCCCAGTTCACCTGCCGAGCACAGCGCTCGGCATGTTTCTAGGGGTTGCCATGCATGTGGTCTAGTAGGTGGACGCTATAAGCTATCATACTACGATACACATGTCAATAGCGTCTTGAGTCTATTTGTCCACGTGCACTCCACCTTTGCTAACATGCACGCGACTGGGGACCGATTTGGCCACTGTTCGAAGCGCGAGATTGAACGCCTCGACGAGCTTGTTGAGCGGCGCTGCGCCAACCATCTTCTCGGTGTCAATGGCTTCAAAGGCCGTCGCGAACTCGGCGTTCCAGTTCACCATCTCGCGCAGTTGATCGAGCGTGATATTGCCATCGGTCAAGTAGACACACAGTCGCAGATACCGCAGCGCGTGTCGACGGTTCAGAAGGAGGGAGCCCTCTCTCAGGAGTGCTTTCGCCACCGCCACGAGCAAGTAGATCGCTGCAAAGACGAGGGCGGCCGATGTCGATGAACGGAAGATCGAGAAGATAAGGACACGAGTGTCGAGCGCCCCTACCGGCGGAAGTGCGGCCCCATGCGTGCTTAACTCCCATGCCCCAAACAGGAGCGTAAGCAGTGCAACCACATAGGTGAGTCCGCCGAAGATGTTCAAGAACACCGCGCGATGAGTAAGCTCTCGTTGGGCCTTCTCGACCAAGACGTCCGTGGCAGCATGTTTGAGCGGATTCGGTACGCCGTGCACCCGGAGCGCTTCACTCGCTTCGAGCAAAAGGTACTTCCGCGCGTAGACATCGCGACCGATGCCAATCCACCGTCCTGGTACCTTCGTTGGCGGGCCGTCCAACCAGGCGATGAACTCATTGAAGGCCTGTTGTCGCGCGGCCTTGTCTCGGTCCTGGACGTCCTGCAGGCCTTCTGTTTCTCTCATGAGCGGCCTCCTCCCACTACAGTGTCGAACAGAATTCGACATGTAGCAACCGCTGAATGTTGGACGGACTCCTCAATCGTCGGCTGTCCGAGAACGACCCGCGCACGAAGTTGCTCGCGCAAGGCGGTCGAAGACGTTGTAGGCTCATCTAGACCTTGCGGCCGCGGAGCACGAGTGAAAAGACCGCGACGTGTCCGCCGGCACGTGATCCCACAAAAAGAGGGGCCGTCCATCGCTGAACAGCCCCGGTGAAAGAACTAGTTGAGGCTGAGCCCCTCGCGGAACGCCTTCGTGAGCCGCAGGGTCCCGTCCATCTGGGCTCGGGGTTGCCGCTGGCCGATGACCGCCGTGAAGGCGTTGAAGAGGGCCCAGGCCGAGCGTGGTGCGAACTCGGGGTTGTCGAGGTCATCGAAGTGCTCGATGACCTTGGGCAGCTGGGAGGCCGGCAGGGCGCCGCACCGGAGCGCCAGGACCATCAGGTGGTGCGAGAGCGCCACGGAGAGGATCTGCCGCTTCATCTGCTCGATCTCGGCCGCCAAGATCTCCCTCATCGCCGACACGGACATCAGCATGTCGTAGATGAGGCCCGGCAGGTCGCGGAAGACGTGGGCGGTGTGCTTGCGCGAGACCTGCGTCTCGCCGTGGAAGGCGAGGTTGTCGCAGACGAAGACCCTGGAGCCTGCGACGAGCTGGACCGCGAGCGAGCGGTCGTAGCTGCTCCTCACCCCCACCGCGAGGCCCCAGTCGGCGACGTGGCCGTTGCGACAGGTGAGGACCCCGAACATCTGGTTGCCTTCGCGGGCGAGGGCGTAGCGCTCGTCCTCGACCCTGAGGCCGAAGCGCGGCAGGTGGAGGTGGATCTCCTCGATCAGCCGCCCATAGGGCACGGGGACGTAGGAGTCGGTCGGCTCGGGGACCTCCACTGAGGCAAGGTCCCCCCGGGTGGCGGACCAGCCGCCGCGGTGAACGACGAGTGCTTGAGTCACGGGTGCTCCTTCCTGTTCATGCGGGGGCGGGTTCAGACTCTGTCGGGTCGATCTCCTGGCCGACGGCCCAGATCACTTCGTGGACGTACTCCTCGAAGACACGGCCGGCCTCCCAGCGGATGCGCCAGCGCACTCGGTCCTCGCCCTGGAACTCGATCGTGGCGCCGTCGGCCAGGTGCGGGGCGAGCGCCAGCCACAGCTGCTTGGCCGCGTCGTCGTCCCAGTGGTCGCCCTGGAAGTGCTCGATGCTGAGCGACCATGCGTCCTCGCGGGGCGGGCTGCTGCGCTGCCAGGGAGCCACCTCGAGGTGATAGGGACTCAGTTCTCGGTGAGCGGTGACGATGGTCGTGGCCTCGCGGGCTGCGGCTTCACTGCGGCACATGAGGTTGGCTTCTTCCAGATCGACGGTGTAGCCCATTGGTGCCTCCCTCTCGTCAGAGCAGTTGCCGGGCGCGGAACGAGACGAGGCCCCGGCTCGCGACCAGGACGTGATCCAGGACGCCGATGCCGAGCAGATCGCCGACTTCGACCAGGCGCTTGGTGATCGAGAGGTCTTCTTCCGAGGGCTCGGGATCGCCCGAAGGGTGGTTGTGGACAAGGACGACCGAGGCAGCCGAGCTGACGACGGCGGGCTTGAAGACCTCGCGCGGGTGGACGATCGAGGCGTTCAAGGAACCGATCGAGACGGTCTCGATCCCCTCGACCTCATGCCGGGCGTTGAGGAGCAGCACGACGAAGTGCTCTCGCTTGGCCCGGACGAGCCGCTTGACGGCCGGCAGGTGGGCGACGTCGTCGGGACCACGGATGGGAACCGGGGAAGTGGTGCGGTAGCGGCGACGGGTGAGTTCGCGGACATACACGGGGTGACTCCTGCAGGGGCGGGCAAGAAAGAAGGGCCCCGAGCGAATACGCGCGGAGCCCCGATGGAGATGGAAGGAACGAAGAGACGGGGAAGGTGCGACGAGCCGCGGGGCGCAAGGCATTCAGCTGCCGTCCGTGGCCCCCGATGACACGCGACGACCGCCTAGGTCCTCACGCGCCCGCGATCTCGCCGACACCTTCCCTTTCAGCCAGTTGGAGTAACTGCTCGTCGGCCTGCATCGGCCAGGTACCGCGCCACTGCTGGCAGTGGGCGAAGTACTCGCACTCGGTGCAGCGCCAGGACGGGTTCGGGAAGAAATGCTCGGTCTCGATCGCGAGGGAGACCTCGCGGATCAGCCGGGCGGTCCAGGACAGGTCCTCGAGCGAGCGGGTGGTCTCGTGCCGCTCGAGCCGCGGCTTCGTGGTCTTGAGCAGCATGTCCAGCCGCAGGCGCGGGACCTTCCCCTTAAGGAGCAGATAGGCCAGCGCGTAGGCGGAGAGCTGCAGGTGCCGTTCGAGTCCGCCGGCTTCAAGTGTCCGGCCGGCGGTCTTGAGGTCCACGAGCACGTCATCGTCCTCGATAAGGTCGATGATGCCCCGCAGGCGCACCTCGAGCACTTCGCCGGTCTCGGGATCGGCGAGGTCGAGTTCGAACGGCTGTTCGACCGCGACCGGCTTCGTCCCATTGCAGGACTCCACGTAGAGCTGGAGCATGGCCCGTCCCTTCTCGGCGAGACCCTCGCGGGACTCGCGTTCGGAGAAGACAAGCGGCTCCACGTTCTGCGCGTACCAGTCGGCGTCGAAGACCTTCTGCACGTCGGGAAGCTCCGGCGAGCGTCCGGCGAGCCGTTCCTTGTGGAACCACTCGACGGCGGCGTGGATCGAGGTGCCGAAGGCCATGCCAGCGACCCGCCAGGGACGCGGGATCTTGTCCACGTATTGGAAGCGGTACTTGAGCGGACAGCCGAGGTAGGCGTTGACCTGGCTAACGGAGAGGACGCGTCTCGGCTCCATTGCCGCCTCCCGCGGTGGCGGGGACGGGGTTCAGGAGCCGGTCGATCATCTGCATGGCGCCGGTCTTGGTGATCTCGGCGAGCGAGTCGACGTCGAAGAGCTCTTTGATGCGCACCTCGGCGGCCTCGCGCTGGTAGCCCTGCCCCGCGAGGATGCGGAACAGGTACCGGCGCTGGCCCTCGGTCATCGGCTCGGGCGAGCCGCTGGCGTTGGATCGTGGAGCGGAGCCGTTGCCACGCGGGCGCGTGGTCGTGCGACTCGTGCCGTTGGGGCGCGCAGGGTGTGCACCCGGTCCGGGGCTCGGGGTCCGGTCGCGGCTGACGCCGTCCAGCTCCTCGGAGGAGACGACGCCCACATTGCAGGCGTCACGGAGGGCGCGGGCCTTGGCCCGGGTCTCGGCCACGCGGATCAGGTGCGGGGCAAGGAAGTCATCGACGTTGCCGGGATCGGCATCGCCCAGAGCTTCGAAGTGCCCGCGCTCCGTCTCGACCGAGGCCTTGACGATCGCGAGGCGGCCGTTGTCCTCGGAGGGCGTCAAGACGAGCGAGGTGGCGATGGACTTCAGGCCCTCGTCGTGCGCGAGCTTCAGCAGCTCGGCGTAGGCGATGGTCTCACGGGGTTCGGGCTCCCCGTTGGCCCGGGGAGCGGCTGGCTGAGCCCTCATGGGAGGACTCCTTGTCAGGGGGCGAGTAGTACGACAGCGGCAAGAGTTGTACTGCGTCAGGTAGCGTAGCTCGCGGCGTTCTTCCCCCGTAGAGAGGTGAACGCGGCGACGGCGGCGCATCGCTGTGGATAAGTCTCGAAGATCACGCTGCTGTCCAACAGAAACCGGACCGACCCACAAGGGATCGGTCCGAATCTAGGTGCTTGATGCGCCGGCGTGTTAGGCTCTTCGCTGGGCACGAAATCCAGGAACTTCCTCTCCAATCTCAATCGAGTGAAAGAACACGGCCACGATGGAGTTGACGTTCCGATACACTGTCTGCCCGGCCCTCAATGACACGGGCTCGAGCCCACCGTTGCCGTCTGAGAACGCCGGAGGCGCAATACGGGCTTCAATCCCGTGCCTCGACAGCCACCGCCTGATCTCCGTGACGACGAAGCCGTCCTCGTCGCCGGCATAAAGAACGACCTCCTCGAGCTCTCCCGACTGGGCCATCATACGATCGCCGCCCGCTCCGAGTTTCCCGTTACCTCGTGCACTGCGGCCGCGATCGCCGTCGAGTCCATTGACTCGGGAATCCATAGGCTCCGCTCCTCCCCACGTCCTTGGGGCGCCACCGCGTCCAGTAGACGTCGCATGAACCTATCCTCCTCACGAAGTCGCGTGTACGCCTCATTGCCGTCCAGCGTACTCCCTGTGGATAGTTCAATGTCAATATTACACCGTTCCATGAGGACTTTGAATAGCCCCATGTACGAGTCGCTCCAATCACGGTCCTCCGGAGTGCCCGTTAGGGCTACTGTCAGACCATCTCCATCACGTAGAGCGTCCAACGCCTCCGGGGACGTAATGGAGATCCTCCCGCTTGCTTGCTCGGAATGAAGGTGGGCAGATATTGCGGGTGCAAGTCTGGCCAGTTCGTCAGCCGGCGGGTTGAAGACGACCATGGTCTTGCGGCCGTTGGCCGCATCCCCATTGAGTGCGTGCCTGTACTCCATCTCGCGCTGGACGCCCCGCGCAGAGTGTCCGTTCAGGAACGGCCGGTGCACGTACACGAGATCGCTCTGTCGTACAAGCGCGTGATCTCGCTGGTTGATCTGCCAGCTGATCTCGTTCCGGAGGGCGAACACCAACCCGCGCTGCACAGCTCTGTCAGCGTGCTTCGGATGCTCCATCGGCCGTTGAACAATCTCATGCCAGAGTAGCTGCTCCGCAGGAGTGACCTTTGGCCACCGTGGGCCCAGAGAGCGATCGAGGGGATACTCACCAGCTGGCTGCGCAAGAAACCGATACTCGTCAATCGAGGTGGGCTCAAATACAACCAGACCCCGAACTGCAAGTTCAGTTGCGATGCCCTCGACTTCAGCAATCTGCTCACGTGCCACGCTATCGAGCGCACCATCTGCAAGGGACGCCTTCCGGATCGACGAAATGTGGTGGGAGAGATAGACTGTCGTGTGACCGCCTACAACCAACCGATGAAAGATACCAAGAGGGTGTTTGACCGCGAAGACGAAGCATGGGCAAGGGAACATCAGTGCCAAGTGGTGAGCGAACGCTACCTCCTGGGAACGCCAAGTGAGCATTCCCTGAAGGGCAAGCTCCTGACCATACGGTTCCCGTTCATTCCCGGCGCGAATGAACGTGATATCCGACTGGGGCAGCCGCGAACGCATGTCGTAAATGTCGTCGATCAGGACGACGACTTGGCGGACATGGCCAGCTAGGCGGGAGTGAAGAGACCTCACGTCGACCGGGGAGTAGAACTCGAAGTGAAGCGGGTTGAAGTACGTCCCGTACAGCACAAGCAGGACGTCTCTGGTCTTGGACGCGTCAATGGCGCGAATCGCGACGGACTCCAGCGCCTCCCGCCAAGAAGCGGCGAGTTTGTGGTGGCCGAGCGCGGCAATGAGCTGCATGGAAGGCCGTCGTGGTAAAGCGTCGCCGTCTTCGTCTTTCAAGTTCAGCGCCAGACATGCTTCCTTGACTGCTGCGTCGAGGTCAATGAGCAGGCATTGCCCCGACTCGGGCGCGTTGCTCGAACGCCACCTGAGGTACTTCTCCAAGCTCTCGGTGCGCCCCGTGCCAGGCGCGCCGAAGACCAGAGTGATTCGAGCGCCAGGATTGACTGCGGCGGTAGGCGGCATCGCAGCGGCCACGACATTCCTCCACGACTGAGCGAACAACAGACCGGCAGACTACCACCGTCAGAGGCTCGGTCAAGCGAAGGCGAGGCGGGCGAAGCGCCAACTCGGGCGGCGGGACCTACCGAGCTAAGGGCAGACTAAGTGCCGTAGTCGTGGATGCTGCCACTGCGATCGCCAGCGCGTCGAACATGTGCAGCCAGTACTTGTCCCGCGGCCGGAGACCGAGGGCAGCCCGCGCCGGTCGCTTCGGGACGAGTTGGCGAAGATGCCCGAAGCCGTGATCGACGAGGTGCTCGGCGACATCGACCTTGTTCGCGCGGGGATTCCCAGTGACGCGCTCTCGGATTGCCTCTGGCGACAGCTCGACGACATCAATCCCCAGTTCCTCGGACCGGTCGCGGAGCTCGTCGGCGATGACGTTGAGCAGATGCGACCGCTTCGTCGGCAAGTCGAACGGCTGCTCGATCGCCACTGCGTCCGGGTCATGTTCTTCGATCAGGTTCAGGACGAGCTGCTTGGCCAGCCCGATCGCTTCGTGGTGACGCTTGCCGTTGGGCAATGTGCGCACGCCGAACCAGACGAGTGCGCGGCCGCGCAGGACGACAAGGCCCATTTCGCGGGTGCCGGGATCGATGCCGATGACGGTCTTGGGGTGCATGAAGGTAGTGGAGTTGAGTGAATCGAAAGGGTGCCCTCCCGAGAGCCGCCGGCCTTCTCCCCTTGCAGGTGCGATGGCCGGGTGCGGTGGCGCCGGGGCAAGCCTGACGCGCCAGTACTTCAGCCGGATCTCCGGCTGCGGGAGGGCGGGTGCGTGACCGCCTGGTGGTGCCACGCAAGGCCGACGGCATCGAGGTCGTTCAGCCAGTAGCGCTCCTTCCAGCGCCGGTCTTGCGTGAGCAGGAGACGCAGCTGCGGGAAGCGGTGCGCGACGATCACCGCCGCCTGGCTCTTGGTCGCCTTGCCGTTGCCGGCGACCGTCTGGCGTACGGCCTGTGGCGCGTAGGTGTGAAGCGGGATGCGCCAGTGTTTCGCGATGCGCCGGGCCGCGAGCGTGATGCGGTGGAGATCATTGAGCCACGGCACCGGATGGCGGTAGGTCTTCTCCACGACGAACGCGCCGGGCCGATGTCGATTCACGAGCCGGCCCATCCCCAGGGTCGCTTCGCGGAGTCGCCGATTCTTTGGCAGTGCTCGAAGAGGGATGACGCCGTGCTCAAGGAGCCGGCGGCCGGCGAGAACGGCGTAGCCGAGTTCTCGGGTGCCAGGATCGATGGCGAGGATGGGACGGTTAGGGTTTCGGGGCATGGGCGTGGGACTTGAGGAGGTAAAGAAAGAGGGCCTTCCGACTTTCGTGTGGCTGAGAACAGCGGCTTGATGGCCTGATAGGCTGCGCGCGGACCCTGACCGCGAGGACGCGCGATGACGATCGACAGCCGGACGCTGTACGCGACACTGCTGGGCC
>JADLBL010000002.1 GCA_020847735.1 Candidatus Eisenbacteria bacterium | reverse complement strand
TCGCAGACGCTGGCCGCCACCGGCGGCACCGCGCCCTACGGTAGCTGGGCGGTGACGGTCGGGACGCTGCCTGCGGGTCTGAGCCTGGACAGCGGCAGCGGGCTCATCAGCGGGACGCCGGCGACGGCGGAGACGCAAGCGTTCACGGTTCGGGTGGTGGACGCGGCCAGCGACACGGCGACGCAGGCGCTCTCGATCACGGTCGGAGCAAACGGCGTGGCGACGCGGCTTGTGGTCGTTCAGTCGCCGTCGAACTCGGTGGCGGGCTCGGTCCTGTCGCCGAATCTCTTGGTGCGCGTGCGGGATGCGTACGGGAACAATGTGCCCGGTGCGGGTGTCTCGATTGACGTCGCACTCTCGACCGGGCCCGGTCCTCTGTCCGGCACGCTCTCGCGAACCACAGACTCCACCGGGCTCGCGGTGTTCGGCGATCTGGTGCTGCAGACGTCGGGAACAGGGCAGCGACTGGCCGTTTCGAGCACGGGACTCTCGCCGGACACGAGCGCCACGTTCGACGTTTCGCCTGCCAGCGCGGCCTCGCTCACTTTTGTCCAGCACCCAACCTCCACGCTGGTCGGCGCAATCATCACCCCGGCCGTCACGGTCAGGGTCCGCGATACGTTCGGCAACAACGTGCCCGGGGAGTCGGTCTCGATCGGGCTCGTTGGGATGGGAACGCTGGAGGGCGACGCGCCCGCGGTGAGCGACTCCAACGGCATCGCCACGTTCGCCAGCCTGTGGGTGAACCTTGCGGGCACGGGCAACATTCTCGAGGCGACCGCCGGGGCCCTGGGTCCGGTCTCGAGCGCGACGTTCGACATCTCCTGCCCGGTCATCACCCTCGCCCCGTCGCTTCTCGCCAACGCGACGCAGGGCATCGCCTACTCGGAAACCCTCTCGGCGGGCGGGGGCCACGCGCCGTACAACTACGCGGTCTCGGCCGGCAGCCTGCCCGCCGGGCTCGCGCTCGCGGCCACGGGTGAACTCTCCGGCACTCCCACCGCGATCGGCTCGTCGAACTTCACGGTCACGGCGACGGATACCTTCGGCTGCGCGGGCTCGCTGGCGTACAGCCTGACCGTGGACCTGGGCTGCCCGGCGATCGCCGTGACGCCGGATTCCCTGCCGCCGGCTTCGGTGGCCGTGGCGTATTCGCAGGCGCTCGCGGCGAGCGGCGGAACCGCACCCTACGTGTTCACGGTCACGTCGGGCGCCCTGCCCGCCGGGCTCAGCCTGTCCCCCGCGGGCCTGCTGTCGGGTACTCCGAGCGCCGCGGGAACGGACACGTTCACCATCGGTGTGTCGGACTCCAATCTGTGCACGGGCAGCCGCGTGTACACGCTCGAAGTCCTGGCGATTCCCACGGCGATCGCCGACCTCGCGGCGCAGACTCAACCGTCGAGCAACGATGCCGACGGCACGGCGAAGGTCGTGCTGACGTTCTCCGTGCCGGCGGGTGCCACGACGGTCCAGGTCTACAGGGCGGGATTCGGCGGGTACCCGCGCTACGACAACGCCGGTGGCGTCGAACCCGCGATTCCGTCCTACCCGCCGGGCGCGCCGTGGACGCTGACCTCGGTCACCGCGAGCGGCCAGACCGACGAGCCGGCCACGCGCGACTTCTGGTACTACGTCGCGTTCGCGAAGAACGCGGCGGGCGGGACGTCGGCGGTTTCCAATCGGAGCGCCGGAGCGCTCGACTATCACCTCGGCGACGTTTCCGACGGCGTCACGATCGGACAGGGCAACAACTCGGTCGGAAGCGAGGACGTCTCGCTGCTCGGCGCGAACTACGGCATCTCCGAGCCTGAGCTCTCGAACCGCAACGTCCACTACCTCGACGTGGGGCCGACGACCGACCTGGCGCTCTCGTCCCGCCCGTTCACCGATGGCCGGCTCGACTTCGAGGACTTCATCGTCTTCGCCACGAACTTCCTCGTGGTCTCGGCCCCGCAGCTCGCGAACGGACCGGCGACCGGCGAGGAGGGTGCCACCGACGAGCTGCGCATCGAGGCGCCCGTCAGCACCGATGCCGGATCGCAGGTCACGGCCACTTTGAGCATGACCGGCAGCGGTCGCGTGCAGGGGTTCTCGGCGACGCTCGGCTGGGACGCCACGGTGGTCGAGCCGGTCGGCGTTTCGACGGGCGGGTGGCTGGCTGCGCAGGGAGGACTCGTGCTCTCGCCACGCGCCGGTGTGGTGGACGCCGCGCTGCTCGGCGTGCGCGCGCGCGCGCTGGCGGGTGAAGGCGAGGTGGCCACGGTCACGTTCCGGGCGCTGCGCGGCGGAGCGCCGCGAATCCGCCTCGCGCAGGTCGCGGCCCGCGATTCGCGCAACCAGCCTGTCGAGCTGGGCGCGAGCGGGCGCGAGACCGGGACGCCGCGCGTATGGGTGACGGCGCTCGCCGCACCGTGGCCGAATCCCGCACGCGGAAGCGCGACGATCGAGTTCGGACTCGCGCACGACGATCGTGTGGACCTCGCGATCTACTCGGTGGACGGCCGGCGCGTGAAGACACTCGTCTCGGGCGTGCGCGAGGCGGGTTCGTGGCGCGTGGCCTGGGACGGCGGCGACGAAAGCGGCCGGCCGGCCGCGCCGGGGCTCTACTACGCGCAGCTCCATGCCGGCGGGGCACGGTTCACCCGGCGTCTGGTGCTCCTGAGGTAGCGGGCCGATGAAGACCACCGGGATCGCGCAGACGGCGCCGCGCAAGGGCGCCCGCCGGACGGGACGGCGCCCCGCCGGACTGCGTGCCGCGCTCGCGCTGTTGCGGGTGGCGCTGTGCGCGGCGCTCGGCGCGAGCGTGGCCGGCGCGCAGGTCGTGCGCGAGGATCTGCAGATCACCAACGGCACGGTCAACGCGGTCGCGGTCTCCGGCTCCACCCTCTACCTCGGCGGCGCTTTCACGGCGGTCGGCTCGACCTCGGGCACCGGCGTGCCGATCAGCGCGGCGTCGGGCCTCGCGCTCGCCGGTTACCCGAGGGTCACGGGCCAGATCAACGCGGTCGTTTCCGATGGTGCGGGCGGGTGGTTCATCGGTGGCCAGTTCTCCTCGGTCGGCGGCGTCGCGCGCGCGAACCTCGCGCATGTGCTGGCCGACAACTCGGTCGCGCCCTGGAACCCGGGGGCGAGCGGACAGGTGCTGACACTGGTCTTCGACGGCACCACGCTCTACGCGGGCGGCAGCTTCTCGTCCGTCGGTGGGGAGTCGCGAAGCAACCTCGCGGCCGTGGACGGCACGACCGGGGTGACGACCGCGTGGGATCCCGGCGCGAGCAGCAGCGTGCGCGCCCTCGCCCTGGGCGGCGGCGTGATCTACGTGGGCGGCAGCTTCACCAGCATCGGTGCCTCGTCTCGCATGCGCATCGCCGCGGTGGACCTGACCAGCGGCACGCCGACCTCCTGGAATCCGAACGCCAACAGCACCGTGCGTGCGCTCGTCGCCAACGGTTCCAGCGTTTTCGTGGGCGGAGACTTCACGAACATCGGCGGGCAGACGCGTCTTCGCGTCGCGGCGCTGGACGTCTCGAGCGGCCTCGCCACCGCCTGGAACCCGGGGAGCAACGCGCAGGTCTCGGCGCTGGCGCTCGACGCCGGCAGCCTGTACGTGGGCGGCGCCTTCACGACGGTCGGCGGCCAGCCGCGGACGCGACTGTGTTCCGTGGACGCCGGAACCGGGGCGGTCTCGGCCTGGAGTCCCGGCGCCAACGCCCAGGTGCTCGCGCTGTCGGTCGTCGGGTCGGTGGTGTACGCGGGCGGCGATTTCACCTCCGTCGGGGGACAGGCGCGCAGCCGCCTCGCCGCGCTCGACGCGACGACCGGCCTCGCGACCGCCTGGAACCCGATCGCGTACGGGGCCGTCTTCTCGCTCGCGTCGTATGGCGGAGTGGTCTACGCGGGTGGTTCCTTCACCGGCATCGGCGGGGTGCTGCGCAACAATCTCGCGGCGCTGGACCTCGTCACCGGCCAGGTCACGAGCTGGAATCCCGACGTGAACAGCGAGGTGCTCGCCCTCGCGGTGGACGGCGCGACGCTCCGTGTGGGCGGCAGCTTCACCATGGTCGGGGCGCAGGTCCGTAACGGACTCGCGGCGTTCGACCTCGGATCCGGGGCGCTCGGCGCGTGGGACCCGAACGTGTCGGGCCGCGTCGCGTCGCTCGGCGTGAGCGCCGGGCTCGTCTACTCGGGCGGACTGTTCACCGACGTGGGCGGACAGCCGCGCGCCAACATCGCCGCCATCGATGGCGCGACCGGCGCGGCCACGGCCTGGAATCCCGGGACGGACGGCGAGGTGTTCACCGTCACCAGCGACGGTGGCGTCGTATATATCGGTGGCACCTTCACCACCGCCGGCGGAAGCGCCCGCAACAACATCGCCGCGCTGGACGCGGCGAGCGGTTCCGCGACCGCGTGGAATCCCAACTCGAACGGCACCGTGCGTGCGATCGCCCTGAGCTGTGGCCGCGTCCTGACCGGTGGTTTCTTCACCACGATCGGCGGGCAGGCACGAAACCGGCTCGCCTGGCTCGACGCGGGCACCGGGGTCGCGGGAGCCTGGAATCCCAACTCCAACGGCCCGACCTACGACGTGATGGTGAACGGCCGCACGGTCTACGTCTCCGGCGTGTTCAGCAGCGTCGGAGCCCTGGCGCGCAACCGCATGGCGGCGATCGACCTCGCGACCGGCGTGGCCACGGCGTGGAATCCCAACGCGAGCGGCGCGGTGCGCTCGCTGGCGCTGGACGCGGGCTCGATCTACGCGGGCGGAAGCTTCGCCTCGATCGGCGCGACGCTGCAGACGAACGTGGCGGGCATGACCGAGGACGCGACCCTCACCTGCCCGACCATCACGCTCTCGCCGGCCTCGCTGCCCGCGATGCTCGTCGGCGGCTCGCTCAACCAGCCGTTCATCGCGAGCGGTGGCGCCTCGCCCTATTGCTGGTCGCTGTCGTCGGGCTCCCTGCCGCCCGGCCTCGCCTTCGACCCCGGCACAGGCACGCTCGCGGGCACCGCGACGACCGCGGGGTCCTACGCCTTCACGCTCACGGCCACCGACGCGAACGGCTGCCAGGGCGCGCAAGCCTACTCGGTGCAGGTGGACTGCCCCGCGATCGCGCTCTCGCCCTCGCAGTTGCCTTATGGATCGGTCGGCGCGCCGTACGCGCAGTCGCTGGCGGCGAGCGCGGGGAACGCGCCGCTTGTCTGGGCGGTGAGCTCCGGCAGTCTGCCCGCCGGCATCACCCTCGCGCCGGCCACGGGCGTGCTGAGCGGCGTTCCGGTTGCGGCCGGAACCTCGGTGTTCACGATCACCGCCACCGACGCCTATGGCTGCACCGGCGGCTCGAACTACACGCTCGACGTGTTCACGACGCCGCCCGCGTCGGTCGTCGCGGCGAACACCAGCGCCGCGTGCCTGGGTCCGCAGTTCCCGTGCGTGAGCGTGCCGTTCGTTTTCAGCCGCGCCGATTCGACGCCCGCGCGCGGCATCAGCGTCACCTTCCAGATCGACACCACACGGTTCGCGCTCTGCAACGCCGGACCGCCGGGCCTGAGCATCCAGCCCGGGCCATGGCTCGCCGGATACCCGAACTCGAACTTCCAGGTGGTCAGCCACGGTGGCGGCTCGTACACGGTGGATCAGGCCATCTTCGGTGTTCCGTGCGGCATCACGGTCGGCGGCGAACTGTTCACGGTGAGCCTGAAGGCGGTCGGTCCCGACGGCCCGGGCCTGCTCACGGTGACGAACGTCAAGGCGCGCGACTGCGGCAACCTCGCCATCGCCGCGGCGCCCGGCCCCGCGGCGACGCTCCATGTGCACGCGGCGCCGGTGGTCGTGCTGCCGGACACGCTCGCCGATGCGCCGGTCAACGCGCCGTACGCCGCGACCCTCGCGACGACCGTCGGCACCCAGCCGGTGGCGTTCGTGGTGACCGCCGGCGCGCTGCCGCCGGGTGTCACGCTGGCGACCGACGGGACGCTTTCCGGGACGCCGACGGTTTACGGTTCCTACAGCTTCACGGTGACGGCGACCGACGCGGGCGGCTGCACCGGCAGCCGGGCCTACACGCTCGACGTGACCTGCCCGGTCATGGCGCTGCTGCCGGCGACGCTGCCCAACGCGCCGATCGGTGTCGCGTACAGCCAGACGCTCACGGCCGACGGCGGCACGCCGCCCGTGACGTTCGCCGTCACCAGCGGCTCGCTGCCGCCGGGCCTGTCCCTCGCGCCGGCCGGCGGGCTGACCGGCACGCCGAGCGCGACGGGTTCGTTCGCGTTCACCGTTCGCGCCACGGCCACGGGTGGCTGCTTCGTGGATCGTCCCTACACGGTCGCGGTGGCCTGCCCGGCCATGGCCGTGCTCCCGGCGACGCTCACCGACGGTCTCGTCGGCTCGGCCTTCGCCCAGTCGGTCAGCGCCAGCGACGGCATTGCTCCGTTCGCCTGGACCATCGCCTCGGGCTCGCTGCCGGCCGGGCTGTCGCTCGACCCGGGCACCGGCATGATCTCGGGCACGCCGTCCACGGCGGCCACCTCGGTCTTCACGCTGAGGGTGACGGATGCCTTCGGCTGCACGGCCGAGGAGACCTACACGCTCAGCATCCTCGCGTCGCCGCCCGCCTCGAGCGTCACGGCCAACGGCGCGGGCCTGTGCCTGTCCACGACCAGCGCGTGCGTCAGCGTGCCGTTCCTGTTCGCACGCGGCGAGACGGCGCCGGCGCGCGGCGTCAGCGTCACGTTCCAGCTCGAGACCGCGAAGCTGTCGCTGTGCACGCCCGGCTCGCCGCTCTCG
Organism: Candidatus Eisenbacteria bacterium; assembly: GCA_020847735.1. NCBI lineage: Bacteria > Candidatus Eiseniibacteriota > Candidatus Eiseniibacteriota bacterium. The sequence goes on along the minus strand of JADLBL010000002.1, from coordinate 68,424 downwards.
AGCGTCCACCTGGGGACCTGGTTCACCGGCTACACGAACCACGACCTGCAGGTGACCGACCGGGGCGGCGGCCGCTATACCGTGGATGTCGCGCTGTTCGGCTCGCCGTGCGGGATCATCACCGGCGGACAACTCTTCACCGTGGACGTGCAGTCGGTCGGGAGTGACGGCACGGGCTCGATCAGCATCGTGTCGGCGATCGCGCGGGACTGCGACAACGTGCCGATCGGGGTCCTGCCCGGAGCTTCGGCGGTGGTTTCGATCCAGCATGCGGCGCCCGCACCGGTCACCGACCTCACGTCCGAGCAGGTGCTGACGGGCAACCCTCCCGGGCAGACGACCGGGATCACGCTGTCGTGGACGACGGGCGGTGGTTCGGCGGCGCGGCTGTACCGCGCGCCGTTCGGCGCCTACCCGCTCTACGACGCGAACGGACCCGTCGCGCCGCCCGATCCGCTCGCGGCGCCGGGTTCTCCATGGACGCTGGTCGCCTCGAGCGCTGCCACCGGCTACGTGGACCATCCGCCCGCGCGTGGCTGGTGGCAGTACGTCGCCTACGCCATCGACTCGTGCGGCAACCTGTCGGCGGTCTCCGCGGCCAGCGCGGGGGCGCTCGACTATCACCTGGGCGACGTCTCCGACGGCGTCACGGTCGGAACGGGCGACAATCGCGTGAGCGACGAGGACGTCTCGCTGCTCGGGGCCAACTACGGCATCGGCGAGCCGGCCATCACCTCGCGCGGCGTCGCCTACCTCGACATCGGCCCGACCACCGACTATCTGCCGACGTCACGGCCCCACCCGGACCACCTGATCGACTTCGAGGACTTCATCCTCTTCGCGGCCAACTACCAGGTCACCTCGGGCCCGCCGGGACCCTCGCGCGTGAAGCCGGCGGGCGACGCGCACGCGGCCTCGGGCGCGGTCGAGGTCTTCGACCTCGCCGCCCCGTCCGTGGTGGAGGCGGGCGCGCTGGTGACGACGACCCTGCGGCTCAACGGCTCGGGCGCGGTCCGGGGCTTTTCGGCGGTGCTCGGCTGGGATCCCTCGGTCGTCCAGCCGGTCGGGGCGGAGCCGACGTCGTGGTTCGCCGCGCAGGACGGGCTGCTGCTCTCGCCGGGGCCGGGTCGTGTGGATGGCGCCCTGCTCGGAGCGCGTGAGATCGGGCTGGCCGGCGACGTGGAGGTCGCGAGCGTGACCTTCCGGGCGATCGCTTCGGGCGCCCCGGGGCTGCGCATCCAGCGGGTGGCCGCCCGCGATGGGCGCAACCAGCCGGTGACGACGGCGATTCAAGTCGCCGACGTCGCGGGACCCGCGCCCCGCACGACGGCGCTGGCGGCTCCGTGGCCGAATCCGTCACGCGAGGCGACGACGCTCGAGTTCGGTCTTGCCCGGACGGGAGCCGTCGAGCTTTCCATTTACGGAATCGACGGACGGCGCGTCCGGCTGCTGGTGCAGGGGGAGAGGGAGGCGGGCAACTACCGGCTGAACTGGGACGGCGCGGACGATCGCGGCCGTTCCGCGGCGCCGGGCGTCTACTACGCACGGCTGCGGGCGGACGGTCGCGAGTTCACGAAGAAGCTGGTGCGGCTCGACCGGTAGGACCGGCCGGCGCACGGGAACGACACCTCAGATGGCTCCATCAACGATCCGAATCCCGACCGGCATCCGCGCGCTCGTGCTCGCCACGATGGCGCTGGCGGTCGCGCGTCCCGCGGCGGCGGCCGTGCAGGTGGCGGTCTCGCCGCCGACCGTGAACGTCGGCCCGGGCCAGGAGTTCGACGTCACCCTGTCCATCGTGCAGGCCGGCTCGGCCTTCAACGGCTTCGTCGCCGTCGTCGGCTACGACACGACCGCGCTCACGTTCGTGCCGGCGGCGATCCTCGCCTCGCAGCAGGGCTGCCTGATGACGGGCGGGTGCAGCGCGGCGTGCGGAAACACGTTTCACCGGTTCACCCCGGCGGGCGACAGCCTGACCATCACCGACCACCTGCTGTGCGATCAGATCGCGCTCACCGGTCCCGGAGCGATCTACACGCTGCGTTTCAAGGCCGCCAATGTGCCCCAGGTGACCTGGATCCGGCTGCGCCGCGCGACCTTCTACAACGCGGGTCTGTTCGTCACGCCCGTCGAGACCGCCGACGCCGTGATCGGCATCGGCGTGACACTCGGCGTGCCGGAAGGACCGCCACGGCCGGCCGGCCTGCGCGTGCGCGCGGAGCCGAACCCCGCTCGCGGTCGCCTCGCGCTCGCGATCGAGACGGACCGCGCGGGCGAGCTGCGCGCCGACATTCACGACGTCTCGGGCCGGCTGGTGCGCCGGCTCGACGCCGGCTGGCGCGAAGCCGGCGCCGTGCGGCTGCCCTGGGACGGCTCCGACCTCGCGGGCGCGCGCGTGCCGCCGGGGGTCTACCTGGTGACGGTCCGCGTCTCCGGCCGATCGGCGGGCGCGCGGTTCGCGATCGTCGAGTGATCCGCGCGGCCTTCAGGGCCGCACGGCCGCGTCGTTGATCGGGGCCGGCGGAATCGTGTCGGCGGACGCCGCCACCAGAAAGCGGGCGTCACGCGAGGGCACGGTCACGGTCGCCGCGTCCGTGCCGTCGTTGGTCACCGGATCGCGAATCCCGAGGATTCGCCGGTAGCCCGGGCCGAGAGGCACGGTGAGATCGGCCGGGCCCGGGTTCACCAGCACCGTCCCGTTGTCGAAGTCGCGGCGGAAGAGCGTGGTGGAACCCGCCTGCAGGTGCAGATCGTCCAGCCACACGTCGCCGGCTTCGAGGCCGAGGTAGAACTGGAGCTTTCCCGTACCGTTCCGGGTCGGCACCAGCGCCACCTGGTATTGCCGCCAGTTCGTGTCCACGGTCACGTACTGTCGGGCGATCTCGCCGACGCCGGGCTCGTTCGCGACCACGGGGAGGTTGCGCAGGTTCGACGCCTTCGCCCAGAAGGTGGCCGAGTACGTGAGGCCCTGGATCATGGCGATGGAGCCCGAACTCGCGACGTTGGCGTGCCAGTCGGTGCTCGACGCCGCCGCAACGTGCACGCGCAGCGAGGCGAAGCCCTTGCCGGCCGTCGTGGCGTCGCGCGTCATGCCGCCGGGGGTCGCGAAGTACGACGTCCAGCCGGACAGATCCGACTCGAGATCCGTGTTCGAGACGGCGTCGGGGGCCGTTCCGACCCAGATCATCTGGTACATGCGGCCCAGCGGCCGACCCAGCCAGCCCGTGTCGCGTCCGAGCGTGCTCGAACGTCCGGTCGAGAGGTCCACGGCGTACTCGTCGTACCACCACGTCCAGTAGGGATACACGTCGGTCACACGGCCGATGTAGCCGTAGACGCCGTAGCCGTCGCCGAGCGCGGCGCTGCCGAGGCCATATCGGACCTGACGCTGGCTCAAGGGGTCGTAGGGCAGGCCCGGGTAGCCGGCGCCCGAAAAGATGAAGTTGTTGACCGGCTGACGGAACTTCTCGTCGTCCTTCAGGTAGCCGCCGGTGTCGTTCAGCATGTTCGAGTACCAGGTGCCGCCACCCTGGTTGGGGAAGTTCTCGCGCATCCAGCCGTTGAACCACGCGTACTTGGTGCCGTAGCCGCAGTTCCCGACCAGGATCGGCGTCGGACCGGAGAGCGCGCGAAGCCGCGAGGCGAGCGTGTCGCTGCCCGCCTTCCAGGCGGCGTCGAACGCCGCGGCGCTGGGGTAGCCCGCGCGCGCGAAGTCGATCATCTCGTTCGCGGACTGCGCCCACAGGATGCCGTCGCAGTAGGCGTCGAGGAACACGCCGTCCCAGGTGCCCGTGGCGACGACCGCGTCATGGAACAGCGAGGCGAGCGCCTCGGCCACGACGAAGCGTCCGTTGGCGTCCCGTTTGGCGAGGTTGACGTCCGCGAGCGCCGAGTTGCTGAGCCCGAACCGCTGGCCCGAGCGGTTGTACAGAAATCCGTCCAGGTCGCGGACCGTACGCCAGTAGCGCGTCGGGAAGTGGTTGAGCGAGTCGGGATCGGCCGACGGCCAGATGTGGTGGCCGGTGACGTAGCCCAGCATCTTGATGCCGGGGTTCAGCGACCGCAGCGCCGCGATGGCGTCCGGCCGGTAGGGCGAGAACGGATCCACGTCCACGACGATCTCGTCGTAGCGCGCGACCTGCGAGGCGATGTCGGGATCCAGCGTGCCGTCCGCCCGCAGCAGGGGCCGGCCGTCACGGTGGACCGACCAGTAGAGCCCCAGGCGCGGATAGTCCTGCGCGCCGGCGGGGGCCGGCGGGACAAGGGCGAGCGCGAGCAGAAGCGCCGCGAACAGGAAACGGGCGTGGCCGGGCTGCATGGGCTTTCCGGGCGGTTATCGGCCGGGTCGCGGGGGTTCCTGAACCCCCGCGACCCAGGCGGAAACCGCGCATCTCCCGTGGTCCCGCGGTCCGTTTTCGGCCGCGATGCGCTCCGCCGCGCCAATCTTCGCTGCTAACGCGCGGCGGCCTTCTTGCGCCAGTCGTCGCGCGCCTTGCGGGCCGCGGCGAGGATCTCGGGAGGCACGCGCGAGCCGGGGATGCCGGCGGCGAACTGATCGGCGATGCCGGAGAAAACGGCGGCGTCCGCGGGCTTGACCGGATTCACTTTCAGGCCGCGCTTCTGCATCTCGACCACCGCGGTCGTGTCCTGCTTCGGCACTTCGACCTTGAGACGATCCGAGAGCTTTCGGCAGGAAACCATGATCTTCGCGCGATCCGCGGGAGAGATCTTCATCCACGCCGACTTGGTCACGACCAGTCCGCCGACCAGGGGCGCGAGGCCGAGGCCCATGATGTTCGGCGTCTGCCGATACCACTGCAGCGTCAACCCGAGCAGCGGAGTGGAAGGGTAGGCGTCGATCATGTTCGTCTGCAGGCCGGTCATCATGTCGGTCACGGCGAGGGCGACGGGCTGGAAGCCGAGCGATTTCCACTGTTCGGCGAGTTGTTCGTCGCCGGCCCACACGAACAGCTTGGTCTTCTTGAGCCCCGCCGCGTCGGCGACGGGGTTCCTGGTGAAGAAATACACCCAGCCGCCATGTCCCCACGACAGCAGGATGAAGCCCTTGTCCTCGAGGCGCTTCCTGAGCACCGGCTCGAGCGCGTCCAGGGTCGCGTAGAGCTCGGGGTAGGACGAGAAGAACATCGGAATGTTGAAGATGTGGAACGCCGGATCGATCGAGGCGAGGCCCGCGGTGGTCACGGCCGACGCCTGCAGCTGCCCGAGCCGCATCTTGCGCACGACATCGGGCTCGTCGCCGGCGACGCCGCCGGGATAGATGCGCAGCGAAACCCGACCCTGCGTGGCGGCGCTCCATTGCGCTCCCATCTCGCGCATGGCCTTGTCCCAGACCGAGCCCTCGGGGACCAGCGTGGCGAGCTTGATGACGGTCGTCTGCGCGAAGGCGGACGCGGGGGCGGCGACGACGAGGAGCGTGCACAGCAGGGTCAGCCAGCGGCGAAGGATCATCCGTTACTCCGGTGTCTGGGTGGTGTCGGGAGCGGAAGCGTCGTCGAGAAAGAACTCGTCCTGGTGCTCGAGCAGCGCGCGGGCCTTGCGCTGCAGCACGATCGTCGCGAGGCGCTGTGACGGGTCGCGATCCGGATCGAACGTCAGCGCATGTTCGAGAAGCTCGACGAACCGGGGGCGGTTCTGTTCCAGGATGGCCACGCTGGTCGCGAGCGTGACGTACGGTGAAGGCTTGGTGTCGTGGCACAGCTCGACGGCGCGCGCGAAATGCCGGCGGGCGCGCTCGACGGAGCCGCCCATCGCCGCCGGCAGCGCCTCGAGCACGATCATCGCCTCGTGCATCGCACCGCCTTCGTAGCCCTCGTCCACCTCGAGGCCGCGCTCCATGAGCGCGCGAATGGCGGGCAGGTCGGCGAGCATCTCGGGCTTGTCCTTGCCGAGCGAAATCGCCGAGCCCCAGGCGGCCGCGGTCCAGTAGAGCATGCCGACGTCGCGCGCCTGGATCCGAGCCGCCGCCGTCGCGGGGTCCGTCTGCAGTCCGGCCGTGATGCCCTTGTAGCGCTTCTCGAGCCCGCGAAGGCCGAAGTCGCGAGCCCGCAGGTCCAGCTTGTACGCGCGCTCGTGGAGAGCGTTGGCCCGCTCGTAATCGCTGTTGACGAGCAGGTCGCCTTCACTCTGGACGAACGCGTAGGCGTACTGCGTGTAGCCCTTGCACAGCGTGAGCAGCAGCCCCTCGTGATCCGGGATCACGGCAAGCAGGGACTCCATCGTCTTGAGGCCGAACGGCAGGGCGTCCTTGATGAGATCCGGATCGTCGTCGGTGCCGTAGACGTCCGGGCCGCTCGTGAGCGAGTTGGCGACGCCGCGCACCATCATGCGCTTGATCGAGCAGCCGCCCAGCGCCGGCGCGAGGGCCAGAACGAAGACGAGGACGACGAGGCCGGCGCGGGGAGTTCGAGGGCTCAAGCGGTCCTTTCCTTGGCGGGCGGCCGGGATGGCCACGGAAGCGGGCCCGTGGGGAGCGGCACGGACGCTAGCGTGCTGCCTTACGAGGGTCAAGCTCGTGCGTGAAGATTGCTGGGCGCGCCACGCGACAGGAGCACCGGCTCCGGAGCGTAGTGCACGCGCGGACCGCTTCCTCCGGTCGAATCCCGCTCACGCGAGCCCGTGCAGGTGCGGACGGTGGGCGACATGAACGCCGATCTCCCCGCGGGTGGCTATCGGTGGAGCGACTTGAGCCGCCCCCACGTTCCCCTCCTCGCGGGGACCGGAAGGCCGCAGAGGAGAAGGGACTGGTCTCCCGCGAGCGCGGCGAAGTTCAGAGCTGAAGGGTAGGCGGTCCCGCAGGTTCCCGCCGGCATGGGCGGAAGGCACTGATTCCCCACGCGGAACATTCCCCTGTAAACGAAGAACGCCGAAAGTCGGACGCAGCCCGACGGGTCGCCGAGCGTCGCGAGCGGGACCGCCCACTCGACGCCGGTGGATACCCCGGAGCCCCACGCGGGCGCGCATCCTTCCGGCACCCCCGCGACGTTGCGGTTGTCGATCGCAAGTCCGATGTCGAGCGGGTTCGTTCCGCCCGTGAGCCCGGCGGTCGGCCCGGCCCCGGTCGAGCCGAGGTACGCGCCCGGTCCGCCACCGCTCGTGAGCAGTTCGGCGACCCAGCCGTGCAGCGTGAACGGCCCGAAGCCCCAGACGTCGCTGCCGGTCGCGAACGCGGCGAAACAGTAGTCGGGGGAAAAGTCGGGATCGAATCGCAGGCCGGCGCAACCGTTCAGGACGTTGGTTGCATAAGGGCTGTCGATCACGAAGTTGTCGTTCCTCAGGACATTCTGGCCGCCGGGTCGAGTGTCGAGAAAGACGTACAGGAAGTCGGCGAAGATGCCCGGGTCGCTGGGATTCGCCATCTGGAGCAGATTTCCGGCGAGAAACAGGCGGAGTGTCCCGCCGTCGAGCGTCGCGTGGAGCGCGTCGAGTTCGGAGCCGTAGGACCAGTCGGGCACGCCGCGCGTGTTGTTTCCCCGGTTGGTCGCGATCGTCTGGACGACGATGGGCGCGCCGTACTCCGGATCGAGCTGGCCGTCGAGAGTGGCGGCCATGGCGGGCGCCGCTAGCACGAGGGCGGCGAGAGGCGCGAGGCGGGCAAGGGAAGCTAGAAGGGGCATGTCGGCGGCCCTCCTTACCTCTCGGATTCTATCCGGCCCTCATGCCGACCGGCAGCTCATTCTTCCCGCTCTGGAGGGAGCGGCGCACTGCCCCACCGCCTGGAAAGAGCCGCTCTCCCGGCCGGCCTCAGGCGGCCCCGGGCCGCCTCGAAGCTGCGCGCGCCGGCGGCGGTGCTGGAGCGGAGGTGGCCCGGGGGCCCGCGGGCCTGCGGATCAGCAGCGGGTTGCGCGCGATGTGCAGTCCGGCCTGAAGCCGGTCCTGCAGGCGCAACTTCTCGAGTATGTGGGCCACGTGCTTCTTCACCGTGGGCTCGCTGATGGATAGGGCGCTGGAGATCTCCTTGTTCGAGAGGCCTTCGGCGAGCAGCGCCGCCACGTCCAACTCGCGCTCCGAGAGCGGTTCGTTCGTTCCGCCGGAGGCCGGACCGTGTCCATCGGTTCCACGCGCCAGTTCCGACGTCGTGGTCGGATCGAACCACGACTGCCCTCTCGACACCGCGCGGATGCCGCGGAAGAGATCCTCGGGATCGGCGCTGCGCCGCAGCGTCGCGCGCGCCCCCTGGGCGACGGCCAGTGCCAGGCAGTCCGTCCCCACGGGACAGAACTCCACCGGCTGGTCCGTCCCGCGCTGGCGGGAGGGCGGGTTCAGCACCACGCAGTTGTGGGTGCCGCGGTCGGACATGGCCAGCACCCTGAGATCGGGAAGTTCGCGGCGCAGGCGCAGCAACGCCGGCTCTTCGGCCTGATCGGGCAGGTTCATGGTCAGCACCAGCACGTCGGGGCGGAGCGCCCGGCACTGGACCAGGACCTCGGCGACGGTGGCGGCCTCGCCCACCACGACCATGTCGGGCTCGTTCTCGATCAGACCCACGAGACCGCCCCGGTCAATCGCGTGGTGATCCGCGATCACGAGCCGGATGAGCGGGGCGGCCGCTTCCGCGGACTTGCGCCGCCGTGATGCGGGATGTGCTTTCGGGTGGTCGGGCACCGTCAATGGCCTCCGCGGCTGCTGGTGGACGGCGAAGGATACGCGCCCGCGCGCCTTGTCGCGAGCCGCAGACTACTCCTTTCGGATCATCCCCGCTCACCCCTCCGTCCCATTTTTTCGGCTGGCCGTGCGGGCGATTCTTCAGGCGCTCACTCAACCGGAAGGAGGGCCCCATGAAAATCCTGATCGCCCTGGACGATTCCGCTCACTCGGCTCGCGCGGTCCGGTTCGTACTCCGGATGCGCTGGCCGGCCGGCAGCCGGGTCATCGTGGCGAACGTCCTGGCTCCGGTGATCCTGCCCGCGGAGGTGGGAGTCGACTCGCCCGCCCCGCTGCTGAGCGACATGACCGAAGTGCAGGGCCAGAAGGCACGCGAGCTGGTGGCCCGCGCGGAGGCGGAGTTGCGCGAGGCGGGGATCGCGACCGAGAGCCGCATCCTGACCGGCGATCCTCGCGACGCGCTGGTCCGGCTGATCCGGGACGAGCGCGCGGATCTCATCGTCATGGGATCCCACGGCCGGACCGGGTTGAGCAAGCTGCTGCTCGGGAGCGTCTCGAGCCACGTGGTCACGCACGCCCACTGCAGCGTTCTCGTCGTCAAGGAGGATTCCCATGAAAGCGCCTGAAGTCAGCCGCAGCGCCCGGGCCCTACTGGTCTGCGGGCTGGCTGGCTGGTTCCTCGTTGCACCGCTCGCCGCCCACGCGGCCGGCGTGACCGCGGCCGCCGGCCTTGGCGCGGGCAGCACGCTCTGGCTCGAGGGCACCTCGACGCTTCACGACTACCACAGCCGTACGTCCACGCTCGGCTTCGTCCTGCTGCGCGACGAGGCGCAGGCGGACCCGGCCGATGCCGCGGCGCTTCGCCAGTGGCTTCGCGACGGAGGTCTTCGTGGCCTCGAGCTCAGCGTCCCCCTGAAGACGATGCGCTCGGGCAAGGAGGCGCTCGACAAGAACATGCTCAAGGCGCTCAAGGCGACCGAGTACCCCGACATCCGCTTCGTCATGTCGAACTCGCGCGTCGCCGCGGCGCGGGGCGACACGCTGCCGGTGACCGCGGAGGGCACGCTGTCGGTGGCCGGCCAGCAGCGCCCGGTGAGCGTGACGGGAACCCTCGTGCCCACCGAACAGGGCGTCTGGCTGGAGGGCAGTCACCCCATGAAGATGAGTGAGTTCGGCGTGAAGCCTCCGGCGCTGATGCTCGGAACTCTCAAGGTGCGCGACCCGATCGTGGTGCGATTCAAGCTGCTCATCGTGCCGCGTGATGCGAAAGCGCAGCAGTCCGCCGCTCACCCCTGACCCAGGAGCGGATCATGTACCCCGAAACCCAACAGTCTGACGAGGGTCCGAGGACCCAGGAGAAGACCATGCGCACGGCATTCGTGTCGTCGAAGCCACAGTCCGAAGCTCTCGTGAAGATCGAACCGGCCGCCGCGCCGGAGGCCGGCCGCCGGACCGTCGTTCCGCGGGCGTTCGCGCTCGGCGTGTTCGCCGTGCTCGCGTTCCTGGCGCTCGCGCCGACGGCGCGCGCCGAGGACCGCATCCCCGGCGAGACCGCACGGGCGAAGGCCGCCCCGAACACGATCCAGTACTTCCGTCCGCACGACTCGCGCAGCGTGAACCAGTTCGAGGCGCCCAAGGAGGAGGGCGTGCCCTACGACGGTTTCGCGCTCGCATGGGGAGCCGGCTTCACGCAGCAGTTCCAGGCGTTGCACCACTCGAACAACGCGACGCCGGTGATGTCGGGCAGCCCGCCCGTGAACCAGAACCAGCTCAAGCGGATCGGCGCCGGCTTCAACAACGCCGCCGCGAACATGTACATGAACGCGCAGCTCGCGCAGGGAATCCGCGTGGAGATGACCACCTACCTGTCGTCACGTCACCACAACGAGACGTGGGTGAAGGACGGCTTCCTGCTGATTGACGGTTCTCCGTGGGAGAACCCCAGCCTGGACCGGCTGATGAAGTATCTGACGCTCCGCGTCGGCCATTTCGAGGTGAACTACGGCGACGCGCACTTCCGCTCGACGGACAACGGCAACGCCATCACCAATCCGTTCGTCGGCAACCTGATCCTGAACGCCTTCACCACCGAGATCGGGGCCGAGGCCTACCTGCGGCACGACGGCTACATGGCGATGGTCGGCGCCACGGGTGGAGAGGTGCGGGGCACGGTCGCGAACCCACAGGACCGGGCGCCCACCTACCTCGGCAAGCTCGGCTTCGACAAGCAGGTGGACGAGAAGGTGCGCGTGCGCGTGACCGGCTCGCTCTACACCACGGCCAAGTCGGCCAGCAACACGCTGTACTCGGGAAGCCGCGCCGGCTCGCGCTACTTCGAAGTGCTCACCAACACCACCAGCGCGGTGGGGACCCAGGCCTGGACGGGCGACATCCAGCCGGGCCTGAGCAGCAAGGTCACGGCGACGTGCCTGAACCCGTTCGTCAAGGTCGGCGGCTTCGAGTTCTTCGGCACGCTCGAGCAGGCGAAGGGCAAGACGGCGGCCGAGATCGCCGCGAACGCGCCCGAGCGCAAGTGGACGCAGTTCGCGGGCGAAGTCCTGTACCGCTTCGCGTGGGACGACCTGTACGTGGGCGCCCGCTACAATACGGTCAAGGGCCGGCTCGCGGGCTTCACGCAGGACGTGACGTCGAACCGAGTCCAGGTGGCGGGTGGCTGGTTCATGACGCCGGGCATCCTGATGAAGGCGGAGTACGTCCGGCAGGCGTACGAGGACTACCCCGCGAACAACATCCTCCACGACGGCAGGTTCGAGGGCCTGATGATCGAAGGCGTCGTCGCCTTCTGATCGCGACGCCAGGGGAGTGGCCGGCATGAAGCTGGACAAGAAAACAGGTGCCGGTGGCTCCGGCGAGGGGGGCCGCACGCGAGTGCGGCCCCCGCGTCTCGCGCTGCTGCTTCTCGCGGTGGCCGGCCTCGTCCTTGCGGCGCCGGCGAGTCGCGCCGAAGGCGTCGAGCTGACGGTGACGAACCGGGCCGGGACCTACGAGGTTCGAGGGCGTTTCGAAACGACGGCGGATCTCGACACGGTCTGGCGGGTGCTCACCGACTACACGAGCATTTCGAGCTTCGTCGGCTCGGTCCGGCGCAGCGAGGTCGTTCTGCGCGACGGCGAACACCTGCGCATCCGGCAGACCGCGACGGTGGGGGTGTTCCCGTTCCAGCGCACGGCGCGCGTGCTGCTGGAAGTGGCGGAGTCTCCGCCTTCGCGAATCGAGTTCCACGACGTGCTGAGGGAGGACTTCCGCACGTACGACGGCTCGTGGTCGCTGAGCGGGGACTCGCTGCGTGCCGTCGTGTCCTACTCGCTCGACGCCTCCCCGCGGGCGAGCGCGCCCGGCTGGCTGGGCCGCGGAATGCTCAGCCGGAGCGCGCGTGACCTGCTGACGCAGGTCCGGGCCGAGATCGAGCGCCGCGCCGCGAAAGCCGCGCCGCGAAGATGAACCGGGGCGGCGAGCGCCGAGCAGCCGCGCCCGGGCCCGCGGCGAGCCCGCGAACGCGGGCCGCCGGAGCCGGCCTCAGTTGGGGGGCGTGAAGACGAACGGCACCTGGAAGGCCGTCGAGCCCGCCGGGATCGCGGGGAACTTCCAGTCGCGGATCTGCGACAGCGCGCAGCTCGCGAGCGCCTTCGAGCCGAGCGTGTCCTGGATCACCTCGGCGCGCGTCACGTTGCCCGCGGCGTCCACGACCAGCGCGACGACCAGCTTGCCCTTGAGGCCTTCGTTGCGCTTGAGCTCGTTGCCGTAGCAGAACTGGATGCCGGCCGAATATTTCTGGATGACCGCCATGAGCGAAGCGTTGCTGCGGTAGACGCCCGGTCCCGCGACGCCCGAGCCACCGGGTCCGCCGCCCATGCCGCCGCCGCCGCCGCCCGCGGGCAGGCCGTTGCCACCGAGCCCGCCACCACCGTAGCCGCCGTTGCCCATCCCGGTGCCCGAGCCCACGCCTCCACCGCTTCCGCCGCCCATGCCGCCACCTCCGCCCTGGCCGCCGCGACCCGGACCGCCGCCGCCAAGCGGATCGCCGCCCACGCCACCGACGAGCGAGCCCACCGACACCGAGGCGCCGCGCACGGCGGAGCCGCCGAGGTCCGCGCCGCCGCCCACGCCGGAGCCGAGCCCGGCGCCGGACGAGGCGACCTGCGCGTCGCTTCGCACGTTGCCCACCGACGAGACGCGGCGCGCGAGCGCCGCACCGGTCCTGCCGCTGCTCGAGCCGACGACGCCGAGATCACCGAGCCCGGCGAGCGACTTTTCGAGCGAGCTGGTCGCGCCCGAGAGCTGCGCCGCGACCTGCATGGCGCGCGCCCGGCCGGCTTCGCCCGTCCCCAGCCCGGGCGAGGTTCCCTTGCCGCCTCCCGGCCCGGGCACGCCGGTGCCGGGGCCGAGCTTCGCGGCGAGCGGGCCCTTCGGCCCCGTGCCTTCGGGCGGGCCGTCGCCGAGCGGGCCGGGCCGCAGGCCCGGCGTTCCGCCGAGCGGAGTGGGCGCGGGCATCGGAACGGCGGGCGCGGGCGTGAACAGGATGCGTGCGACGCGCGGCGCGTCGTTCGCGGCCAGCTCCATCATCTGTTTCGGCAATGGCGCGAGCATCACGACGGCGAGAAAGATCGCGCCCGCCACGCCCGAGCCGCCAAGACAGCGCTGGAAGAGTCCGTCTCCGCCCGTATCCGGCGAGGACAGCCAGTGATTCGATCGAACGAAGCTCATGACGATGCCCTCACGCCTTCCGCAGGACGGCGAGCGAGACGTTGTCGTAACCGCTCTGGCTGAGCGTGAACATGACCTTGCGAAGCAGCGAGTACTCGATGGCGCGGTCGCCCTGGATCGTGACCGTGGTGGCCTGCGCGGCGCCGGCGGCGGGATTCGCCGCCGCGACGGGCAGCCGCGCCGCGAGCGCGGGGATGCCGGCATCGCGGCTGGCGGCGACTTCGGCCACGGAGGCGACCTTCTCGGAGCCGAGCTTGATCGCATCGCCGTCGATCGCGACGACCAGCGAAGCGTCGGGGGCCTTCTCGGCCGTGGATTCGGGCAGGCGGACTCCCGGCTGCGGAACCATGACCTCGCCGCCCGCCGAGTAGCTCTTCAGCAGGAAGAGCAGCAGCACGGTGAGAATGTCCATCATCGAGATGAGGTTGACGCTCGAGCTGGCCTTGAGGCCGGCGCGTGCTCGGTGTCGGCGTGAAACGAGTCGGGCCATGTCAGACGGCTCCCGGGACCGCGTCGGCGAGCGCGGCGTTCGGCATTCCCGCGGCGCGTGCCAGGTCCATGATGTCGATGATCTCTTCGTAGCGGGTGCGGGTTTCGGGAACGATGCGGACTTCGGGCTTCCTGCCTTCGCGCGAACCCAGCGCCCGCAGGGCCGCTTCGAGCTGAAGTCGTCCCGGGTCCTTCGACCCTTCGCCGCCCGGGGTGCGTGCGAACGAGCGGCGCGCGAGCCCCTGGCCCTCGACGATGTAGTCCGAGGAGCGGATCCAGATCGTGACCGGCGGCGGCGGCGCATCGTCCGCGGCCTCCGGCGGAGGGGTGACAGCGGCCGCGTTCGCGGGCAGCCCCGTGGGGATGACCGCGAGCTGCACGAACGCCGCCGACAGCAGCAGCATCGGGATGATCGAGATGAAGACGTTCAGCATGGGCATCAGTTCGAGATCGGGTGTCTCGACCCGGTGCCCCTTGCCGCGCCTTGCGTGCCGGCCGGCCATGGGTCTAGCGCGTCCCGCTCTCGCCCGCGACCTGGCGGACGGGCTGGGCCGCGACCTGCGGGCGGACGGGCCGCACGGCCTGCGTGGCCGACTGGGCCGGGGCGGACATGACCTTGCCGAGCCGGATCGCGAGCTGGTCAATGCTGTCGCCGAGTTCCTCGACGCGGCTGATGAACCAGCCCTGCACGATGAGCGTCGGAATCGCGACCGTGAGGCCGAACGCGGTGCAGTGCAGAGCTTCCGAAATGCCGGCGGAGAGCTTCGCCGAGCGCGTGGCCGCGTCGGCGACACCGACGCCGGCGATCGCGGTGATGAGTCCCGTGATCGTGCCCAGGAGTCCGATCAGCGTCGCCGAGTTGGCGAGCAGACCGAGCCAGGCGAGGCGCTTCGAAAGGCTCGGGAGCTGCAGCGTGGTGGCGTCGTCGGCCGCGCGCTGCAGGCTCTCCTCGTCCTGCGCGCCGGACTCGAGCATGGCCTGCGCGACCCGGGCGAGAGGCGTGCCCGACTGCATGGCGGTGTGGCGGGCGCCGTTCCAGTCACCACGGCGGGCATGGGTGACGATCGCGTCCACGAACGCACGGGCGTCGATGGCCATGGCCTTGCCGATGACGATGAACCGCTCGGCGATGATGGCGCCGACGATCAACCCGATCGCCAGCACCACGTGCATGAACAGGCCGCCCT
This sequence comes from Candidatus Eisenbacteria bacterium, assembly GCA_020847735.1. NCBI lineage: Bacteria > Candidatus Eiseniibacteriota > Candidatus Eiseniibacteriota bacterium. Next base: position 53,401 of record JADLBL010000002.1, on the reverse strand, counting down.
CTTTATAGAAGGAGGCAAGAGCCGACAGGGCATTCATTTGCGGTTCTCCTTTCGTGCATCGCTTGCAGCGTGGGGTGAAGGTGAAATCCAGGCCGGGAACGTCGCGTCGGTCGCCAGTCGGCGGGCCGGACGCACCGACGTCGCCCGGGCGTAGTCGGTGAAGCGGTGCGGCTGGCGCACCGTGATGAAGGTCACGCGCGGCACTTCGACTTCTCCCTCGATGTGCACGTCGCCGAGGCGGCGAGCCTCGGTCCCCGGGGCCGCGGCCGGCGTGCCGGGGCGGGGCGGCTGCGCCACCGCGGGCCGCTTCGCGGCTGCGGCACGCTTCGCCGGCGTCGAGGCGGTCGCGGCGCCGACGGGCGCGGCGGCGAGCAGGAGACCGGCAAGAACCACGATCCGGAGCGCGCGCATTGTCATGGTTGCTGATTCCTCTCGGCCGGCGGGTTGGCGGGTGGCGGTGTGCTCGGAGCGACCTGTGCGCGCAGCGCCAGGCGCGGCTGCAGCGCCGCGCGCGCGCGCGCGAGCCAGGCGTCGTCGGAATCCGCCGTCGTGCCCTCGAGCAGGTCGTGCCAGACGCCCTCGGCGCGCTGGTAGAAGACGTCGCTCTGACGGTGGATGACTTCGTCGTAGGCGGCGCGGTCCTCACCCTTGAGATCGGCCGGACGCTCGCTCGCCTCCAGCGCGTCGCCAAACGCCACCAGTGCCTCGCCGATGCGGAACGAAGCCGCGTGCGACCACTCGGGATCGCCCAGGGCGATGCAGGCGCGATAGCGGGCGAGCAGCACGTCGAGCTTCGACTTGCGCGAACCGATCGTCTTCGCGAGCGGCTGCCGAAGCGCGACCCGGGCGCAGGCCGCCGCGGCCTCCTCGCCCTCGAGGAAGCGGACGCGGGCGAGCAGCGAACGGGAGGCGAGTTCGGGATGCTTCGCCGCGCGCGCAAGATAGTCCGCGAGCGACGTGCGCGGACTCGTGCGCTTCTTCGCGGCGGGCAGCCAGCGCGAGATCGGACGCGCGGTCGAGACGGAGTCGAGCGAGCGCGAGGCGACGGGCTCGAGCAGCGCGAGCGCCGTGGCCTCGTCGGCCGGGTGGCGACGAATCCACGCCAGGCGCAGCGAGTCGGCGCGGGCGGTGCGCCCCGCGCGCTCGAAGAAGCCGGCCGCCCGGAGCGACGCGTCGTCCGACTGCGGGTCGGACCGGAAGCGTGCGGCGAAGTCCAGCCAGGCCTGCGCCGCGGCGGCGGTGTCGCCCGCGGCCTCCCACGCGGACGCGGTCGCACGTCCGGCGTCGCGCGCCAGCGAACTGCCCGGCCGGCGCGCGGCCAGCGAGCCCATGGCCCTGGCGCCGTCAGCGGTGCGCCCGGCGCGGAAGTAGGCGAGCCCGGCGCGGTAGAAGGCCGCGTCGGCGTGCTCGAAGGTCGGCCAGCGCAGCGCCACGTTCTCGAAACGCGCCGCATGGCCCGAGTAGTCGGTCGAGTCCGCGGCCACCCGTGACTCGGCATAACGGTAGGCGCAGGCGGGAATCGCACGCTCGACGCGGCGGGCGAGCGAGTCGTCGCCGGCGGACCGCGCCAGCGCGAAGGCGCTCTCGTAGGCCTCCTGCGCACGGTCGAAGCGCTCGAGACGAACGAAGGCGTCGGCACGCAGCGTCGCCGCGCGGGGCGCCCGCGGGTCGCCGGGGTGCCGCCCGGCGAACGCGCCGAAGGCTTCGGCGGCGCGATCGAACCAGCCGTGGGCGAAGGAGAGCTGGCCCTGGCGCCAGCGCACGTCGGCCGCGTGCGCGTCGGCGGGGAATCCGTCGAGCAGCGACTCGCCGGCGGCGAGAACGGCCTGGGCGACGGAATCGCTGCCGACCGGGCCGGCCGATGCCGCCCGCGTGCGTTCGTACCACGCGTCGAGCACCGCGATGCGCTGCAGGCGCGCGGCCGCGGCCAGCGTGTCGCGGCCGTCGGCCACCGAATCCACGTGCGCGAGGGCGCCCGCGACGTCGCCGAGCGCGGCGCGGGACTCCGACGCCTGCAGCATCAGCGCGCGATGATTCGGCTCCGCGGGCCAGGTCGCGAGCACGCGCTCCTCGAGCCGCGCGGCCTCGCGCCAGTCCCCGGCGTCGCCCCGCTCGCGTCCGGCCGCATGGTGCTCCCACGCGACCTCGAGCAGCGCCGCGCGGGCGAACGCGTCGCCGGCCGCGCGCAGCGAATCGCCCCGGGTCGTCAGCGAGTCGCCCGCCCTCGCCGTGATCCACGCGCTGCCGGGGGAGAAGCGTTCGGCGTTGGCCAGCAGCGCCGCACGGCGCTCCTCGGGATGGTTCCAGCGGCGGTAGGTCTCGTCCATGCGCCGCGCCGACTCGAGCGCGTCGGGCGCGAGCGGGTAGCGGTCGAGCATCAGCTGATCGGCGGCGATCGCGGGCCCGAACAGCGCGTACTTGCGGAAGTGCTGCCCGAGCGCCCGCAGCAGCCGCATCTCGTAGGGCCGCGGGCCGACGCGCTCGAAGTGCGCGGTGAACGCCTCGGCGCCGCCCCCGCGCGCCAGCGAATGGACGAGCAGCACCTCGGCGTCATCGTCGAGGCGGATGCGCGCGTCCACTCGGCCGGCGGCGTACAGGTCCAGCACGTCGCCGAACGCGTCGGCCGCCTGCTCGAAGTGGTCCACGTGGAACTCGGTCCAACCGAGCTTGTAGAGCGCGATGGTGCGCAGCGTCGTGTCTGCGCCCTCGACCGCGGCGCGGTAGAGGGGGACGGCGTCGTAGAAGCGCTGCTGGTCGAACGCCTCGTCGGCGAGGTGCAGCCACGACTCCTGCGCCAGCGGCGAATCCGGATGATCGTTGACCAGCGTGCGGAAGCAGGTGATCGCCCCGGCATCGCCGCGTTCCGCCAGCAGAGTGCCGAGGTCGTAAAGCACCGCGTCGCGATGCTGGAACTTCGGGTCGTCCTGCAGGCTCGCGCGATGGAGCGCGATGGACGGTCCGGTCTCAAGGACGGGCACCGTGCCCGTGGGCGACTTCAGGTACTGCTCCATGCGGGCGCGGAACGCCACGCGCGCGCGCTGCTCGAGCAGGTCGGCGAGACGGTAGCGCGCGTCGGCGCGCCCGGCCGCCCCGGGATGGCCGGCGAGAAACGCCTGCAGGCGGGAGATCGCCTCGTCGCGCCAGCGCGACGCTTCAGGTGACTGCGCGGCCGCGCCGGAGTCGGCGGCGCCGGCATCGGTCGCGTGGTCCAGGCCGGCGGCGATCGCCCAGGCGGAGGCGGCGAGGCCGTAGTCGATCGCTTCGCGCTCGTCTTCCATCGTCGCCAGCGTGCGACGCACCGCCGAACGCGCCACGGCGTCGCGTTCGCGGCCCGCGGCGGCGCGCAGCGAGTCGGCATGACCCGCCAGGCGTTCGGCGCGGGCCGCCAGCGCACGAGAGAGCTCGGCACGGGTCGCGACCGCGAGGCTCGAGTCGAGCGAGCCGGCGAGCCGCTTCGCCCACGCGAGCGAGGCGGCCGCTTCGGCGTCCTGCCGGGCGATGCGGTCGAGCACGCCCGGCCGCCATGCCCGTTCGTACGAACGCGCGATGGTGCCGGGGCTCTCGGCCGCGACGCGCGCGGCGATGTCGGCGACGCCGCGCACGAGCGCGCGCTCGACGACGAGCACCGACTCCGGGCTCGCGTAGCCCGCCGGAGCGCGCATCGGCGCGGGGCCCTTCACCCAGAAATGGTCGAGCCCGGCGATCCAGCGCTGGTTCGCCTCGCATGCCGCGAGCAGCGCCGCGGCGCGGCGCAGGACCCGTCGTGTGGCCGAATCGCGCACGGCCCGGAGCCGGGCGTCGATCGCATCGAGCGCGCGGTGCAGCTCGCCGAGGCGCGCGAGGCGCGTTTCGATGCGCGCGTGCTCGCGCGCCAGCGAGTCCTGACCGGTCCGCAGGTAGCGCTGCAGCTCGGCGGCGCTCTCACGCTCCCGCCGGGCCTCGTCGCCCGCCCGCGCGGCCGCGGCGTCCGCCTCGCCGGTGCGCGCCTGCGCGTTCGAGAGCGCGGCCCACTCCGGGGCCGAGGGAGGCAGCACGCGGGCGGCGGTGACCACCCGCTCGGGGCGGTCGAACGCGGCGCCCGGATCGCCGGCGCCTTCACCACGGTCGGCGCGCGAGCGGCCGAGCGCCGCCGCGCCCTCGCGCGAGCGGCGGGCCGGCACGAGCGGCGCGCCGCTCGCGGCGGGATCGTCCTCCCACGCGGCGATGAGCGGCTCGAGGTCCTTCCGGGTCGCCAGCGTGCGCAACGAATCGCGCGTCGCGGTCCATTCGGCGTCGAGCGTCCCCCAGAGCCGGTAGGCCTCGTGGGCGTCGCCGCGGCGCAGGGCGTCGTCGGCGAGCAGCGCCTCGAGTTCGCGCCGGTTCGCGTAACCGGGATCGCGCTCGAGCAGGTTCGCCAGCGCACGCACGGCCGTCGAGGAATCGCCCCGTTCGTACGCGAGGCGCGCCGCCAGGTCGCGTGCGGCGGGATCGTGCGCGCTCCCGCCGGGCACGCGGCCGAGTTCGTCGCGCGCGTCCCCGCCGGCGGCGACGCTCTCGGCGGCGGCGCGGAAGTGCACCGCGCCCTCGGCGTCTTCACGCAGGCGTGGCGCGCCGCCGGCGTGCAGCGCCCCGCGGGCGTCGGCGGCCGGATCGAGCAGCGCGCGCTGGTCGGCGAGCGCACGCGTGAACTCGCTGGAGCGGGGCCAGCCGGCGACCTGGCGGGCGAGCGAATCGAAACGCGCGTGCGCGCCGAGGCGAAGCCACGCCTGCGCGAGCAGGAACGCCGCGCGGTCCGCCCCCTCGAACGCGGGTGGGGAGGCGAAGTCCACCGCTTCGAGCACGCGGATCACCTCGAGCGGCTGCCCCATGCGCCACGCCGCCTGAGCGCGGGCCAGGCGCAGCGCGCCCTCCCCGAGCGAGTCGCCGACCACCGGCCGGACCGCGGGCGGGGCTTCCGTCGCCGAGGAGGGCGCGCCGAAAGCGCCGAGCGCGAGCGCGGCGAGCAGCCACGCGAACGCCCGCGGAGCGCCGGGATGGGCGGCGCGCGAGTTCGGGGAAGTCGAGCTCACCGGGCGAGGGCGGTCCGGTCGTCCAGCACCCAGGCGGTGGCCGCGACGCTCGAGGAGTCGTCCGCGGCCAGGTGGGAGATGTCCAGGCGCAGCAGGTTCAGCCGGTCGCGCGCCGGGTCCAGCTCGAGCCAGCCGGGCGCGCCGCCGCCGAAGGCGAACTCGAAGACCTGCTCGCGTGGCTCGAGCAGGCGGTGGAGCACCTGCACGGCCCCGCCCGTACGCAGCGCGTCGCACTGCTCGGGCGAAAGGTTCACGGTTTCGCGGGTGCCATCCTCGAGCGAAATCACCAGCGCCCGCGGCGCGTCGTCGCCGGGCCAGCCGCTCAGGACGACGGCCAGCGCGGTGCGCTGCGTGCCGGCGAAATCCGCCTGCAGCACGCCGAGCCGCTCGCGCTGGCGCGCGAGCGCGCGGTCGAGCTGGTCCAGCTCGCCCTCGAGCCCGCCCAGCTCGGTGACGCTCGCGAACAACTCACGTCCCGAGCGGGCCGAGTCCGCGGCGGCCGCGGAGTCGCCGGCGGCCCGCGCCGCCGCGACCATCTCGCCGTAGCGCAGGAAGCGCGGGTCGATCGCCGCGGCCTCGCCGCTCACGCTCACGGTCTTCGCGCGCAGGCGGTCCAGCTCGGCGCGCAGGTAGTCGCGGTTGGCGCCGAGGAAACGCAGCGTCGGCAGCTTCGGCCGGTCGGGCTTGACGCGCTGGACGCGCACCTCGGTCGGCGTTTCGCCGGGAGTCACGCCCGCGAGCGAGGTGGCCGCGCCGATGGCGACGAACCACAGGGTCGGAAGGAGCAGTTTCGGGCGCATGACGGTCAGCCCCTCCAGGTCCGGCGGACCTTGCCTTCGGCCGCGTCCACGACGACCCACAGCGACGGCGCGCCCGGGGCCGTGTAGACGAGCGTCCAGGTCGTGCGGTCGGGATCCGATTCGTCGAACGCCCCGCGCATCAACAGCATCGTGCTCAGGTGGCCCTGCGCTCCCTTGCGGAACGCGCGGCCCGCCTCGCGGTCGGCCGCCGCCAGCGCGGCGCCGCTGTCGATCCAGCCTTCGGGCAGCGGCGGGGCCTCGAACGCCATCTCGACGTTCTCGGCCGCGGCGATGCGGCCGTCGCGAACGGACCATGCGCGTGCGCGTCCGGTCGCGGGGGAGACGAACAGGTAGCCCCAGCGCGCGGCGCCGCCGTCGGCGTCCACGTCCTCGTCGTTCTCGACGTAGACCAGTCGGGAGTCGGCCGCCCAGGCGGTGGCGGCGGCGCGGGCCAGCTCGAGGCCGGCTCGCGCCGCGATGGGCGGCGGCGCCTTGGCGCCCGCGGGGGCCGCGAGGCACGCCGCGACCAGCAGCGCGGCCCCGAGGGGGCGGAGGAGTCCATTCTTCATGACGCGCTCCTAGAAGAGGTAAAGAGTGCCGATCGTGAGTTCGACGTTGTGGTGGGTCTGGCGCGCGTTGGCGGCGCCCGTCTTCATGCGGTAGTCCCGCACTTCCCAGCGCACCGCGGTGCGGCGCGAGAGGTACATCGTCGTTCCGGCGCCGAGGTTCAGGCTGGGCTCGGACTCGCCCTTCATGATGCTGGAGCCGGCGCCGACGCTGACGTACGGCACCATCTGCCGGCCCGGCAGCAGTTCGTACGTCGCCATGAAGTGGTAGAACATCATGTGGAAGTCCTCGGCCTCGAGCGACAGGCCGAAGAGCGACTCCACGATCTCGGCGGGGCGGCGCACGTGCGTCCACGACAGGCCGCCCTCGACCGTCAGGCGGTCGAAGACGTAGTAGCCGAGCCGGCCGCCGGCGACGAGGGAGTTCGACTTCTGATCGAACGCGTAGCCGCCCGTGTAGCCCTCGATCAGGAACGCTCCCGTGCGCGAGTAGAGTCGCGGGTTCGGCTTGAACTCGAGGCCCGACACGTCGTCGAGTTCCTTGCACAGCGAGCGATGCACCCAGCCCGTCTCGGTGTCGGACAGCTTGACGCCGTACCAGTCGCCGCTCTTGGCGAACACCGGAAACTCGGTCTTCGCCTTGAAGACGCCGACGACCGCGTAGGTGTCGCCGGGGCCCGAGCGCACGACATTGCGCGCGGCGCCGGTCAGGCGCACGCGCTTCGATCCGACCTTGAGCTGCGGGTTCATGACCGGAGCCGCGGGTGCCGCGAGCGTGCTGTCGCCGAGCGGCGCCGTGTCGGTGGACTCACCGACGACGACCGGGGCCGCGAGACTGTCGGCCGCGGATTCGTCCTGCGCCCGTGCGGGCAGGGCGAGCGCCGGCAGCGCGAGCAGCGCCAGCAGCGACCACGTCGCCCGCGCCGTGCGGGCGAACGGAACTGCGGGTCGGGAGCGGTGTGGCTGCGATCCCTGCGCCTTCATGCGGGTCCTTCCTTTCATCGCTCGCCGAAGTAGCGGGCCAGCTCGAGCCGGCCATTCCAATTGCCGAAGGTCTCCCGCGCGTACGTCACTCCGGAGCCGGAGCGATGCGCGGTTTCGAAGGACAGGGCGGTGCGTTCGACCGCCAGCGCGGCCATCCATCGGGGGGCGATCGGGCGCCTCAACGCGGCGCCGGCGCCCCAGGTGAAGGCGTGCACCGGCGCGAGGTCCACGGTCGTCGTGCCACCGCCGGCGTCGAGCGTGACCCGGTCCGGCGAATAGCTGAGCGAGGCGCGGCCGGCGCTGCCGCGGGCCAGCAACTCGGCCCCGAGTCCGCGCGCGAGCGTGGCCTCGCCGGCCAGATCGAAGGTCGTGACGCGCACCGCCGGGTCGGGAACCGAGGCGGAGGCGTCCACATGCTGCGCCGCCAGTGCCGACCAGCCGCGCAGGGCGAGTCCGAAACGGCCCACGGTGGCGCCGACCTGCGCGCCGAATGCCGGGCGCGGCGCGAGGTTCCATTGGTAGTCGGCGAGATGCGAGTCGAATCGGGCCGTGCCGCCCGTGACGCCCACGAACCACAGCGGTCGCGCGGCCATCGCCAGCGCGGGAGCGGTCAGGCAGGTCAGCGCCAGCAGCGGCGCGCCGATTCGCAGGGTCGCGTTCGTCACGGCGTGGGCGCCGTTCCGAGCGTGAGCTTCAGGCCGACGGGCAGGATCTGGTATTGCGCGGCCGGGAAGGGGGTGATCGCGATCGAGTCGGAGCCGTCGCGCAGCTCGATCTCCTCGCCGCTGCCCAAATAGCAGAGCAGGAACAGTCCCGAGGTGGCGCCCGTGGTGTCCACCGAAGCCGGCGGGACCGCGGCGAAGGACATGGGCAGCGTCTGGACCAGGTGGTCCCAGCCGGTGATCGGGTGCACGGTGCGCCCCACCGACACCGAGTTGGCGAGGATGCGGTCAATGTCGTAAGCCATCGGTTCGCGCGAGGCGTCGGGCGAGAGCGTCACGTCGCCGTTGGCGACCGAACCGCTCGCCCGCAGCTCGGCCACCGCGTACCCGGTGACGATCGCGCGGTAGGTGATGCGGGCGACCAGCATCACCGAGTCGCGCACGCCGGGAGGCACGCTCTGCCCGGGCGCGTGGTTGGCCGAAGCGAGATCGATGCGAGTCCACCGATCCTCGATCTTGGGCGCGCCCAGGCAGCCGGCGAGGCTCGCCGTGCAGGCGGCCAGCGCCAGCAGGGCCGCGGCGCGACGGGAAGCCCGCCGCGCCCGCGTCGCCCATGCCCGGTGGGGTTGCGTCACGGAATCACCACCAGCCGCTGCGACAGCTCGCGGCCGTCGGTCGTCAGGCGGGCGAAATAGACGCCGGGCGCCACACGACCACCCCGGTCGGAGCGCAGGTCCCAGGTCACCTCGTTGCGGCCGGAGGCGAACGACGAGCCGAGCGAGCGAACGGCGCGGCCCATCGAGTCGTAGACGCGCAGCGAGGCGGCGCCGGACCCGGCGGGCAACGCGAAGGCGATGCGGGCCGAGCGGGCGGCGGGGTTCGGCGAGCTGCCGAGCATCATGGCGAAGGCCGGAGGCGCGAGAGCGCCCGAGCTGTTCCAGCGAAAGCCCGTCTCGGCCTGGGCGGAGGGACCGCCGGCGTACATGGAGGTCGCGACCAGCCGCAGGCGCAGGTCGCCGCGACCCGCGACCGCGGCGCGATCCGCCTCGGTCAGGGCCAGCGTGTGCGCGCCGGCTTCGAGCGTGCCCGCGGAACGCGAAACGAGCGGCGCACCGCCGGTGGCGTCGAGCAGCTCGACGACGACGCTGGCGCGATCGGTGAGCGTGAAACGCGCTTCGGGCTGGTCGGCGCCGGCGACGGCCAGCTCCGGCACCTCGAGGCCGAGGTTCCACAGGCGCACGCCGCTCGCGTCGGTCCATTCCTCGACGGTCAGGCCGTTCGCACGGCCTTCGCGGGTGACCGTACCGGTCCGGTGGTCGCGGACCGTGAAGAACGGCACGTGGAAGTTGCGCGGGCGCACCAGGTCGCCGCGCAGCTCGGCGACCGGCGAGAGGTCGGGCGCGTACTTGCGCACGACTCCGCGGTTGGGCGCCGCCGCGTAGAGGTTGCCCCACTGATCGGTGTCCAGCGAGGTGACGACGTCGGCGTCCACCTTCGTCTCGGACGCCCAGTGCAGCCCCGAGGCGTCGTGCAGAAGGCGCACGAGCCGGCCGTTGTGCGCGTCGGCGACGAACACGTCGTGGGTGTTGCGGCCGTCCTCGCGGCCGGCGCGAATCGCCATCGGTCCGGCGAAGCGGCCAGGACCGCTGCCGAGATCGCCGATGGCGGCGACCTCGCGGGCCGAGCCGGCGCCGAGCGCGAATGCGGCGACGCGATTGCGGCCCGTGTCGGCGACGTAGAGGGCGTCGTCACCGGGGGTGAACGGCGTGCCGCCGTCCGACCAGGCGACGTCGAACGGCCGGGAAAGACCGCGAATCTCGTAGAGCGGTTCGAGCGTCACCTCGCCGTACGTGGTGCTGGCCTGCAGGACGACGATCCGGTCGTTGCCCGCGTCGGCCACGTACACGCGATCGTTCTCGTCCACCGCCAGACCGCGCGGCTCCGAGAGGCGGCCGAGCGGGGTTCCGGCGCCGTCGTAGGCGCGCAGCGCCCGCCCAGCCTCGCCGATCACGAGCCGGTTCCAGCGCGGATCCGAGACGATCTGGAACGTACGGGACTCGACGTAGGGGAAGACGTCGTACAGGTCCACGTGTCCGATCGTCGCCGTGGCCCACGGGTCCGAGAACAGCTCCCGCCCCACCTGCTGGCGGGTGACACCGCGGGTGATGGCATCGAGACCCAGGTCGGGAACGATGCGGGCGCGCTCGAACGTGCCCGCCTGCGGCGCGGTCGCCGCGACCAGGGACAGTCCGAGACTCAGCACAATGACTCGTCGCACGTCAGGCTCCTCTCTCCGGCCACTCCATCACCTGGAATGCACCTAGAACCGGAACTCCAGTCCCGTCTCCAGGATGTCCGCTGAATAGTTGTTGCTGTTGAAGTAGCGCTCGTAGTCGAGCGAGACCGAGAACCGTCGAAACTTCGGTGAATCGGGCGCGAGCACGCCGAGATCGGCGTTCAGGTTGAAGCCGAACAGGTGGGACGACAGCGGGCTCATCCGGTAGTCACCCGTGACGTAGCCGTCCACGCCCTGCGTGGTGGCGTACTCGGGGCGCCAGAAGTCGGCGCTCGACTGCGTGTACCAGCGGTACTCGTACTGCGCGTACAGGCCGCGCGTGATGTACTGCGACAGACCGCCCGCGACCTCGTGCGAGAGCACGCCCCAATCGTCGTCGTAGAGGCGGTAGTCGAACTTGAGGCTCGAGCGGTTCGCGAGGTAGTGGTGCAACTTCAGGAAGGCATCGCGCCGCAGTCGCGACTCCGGGTGCCGCTCGGGCATCGTGGTGCCGCCGGCATACACCATGCGGTAGGGGTTGTGCTGCAGGCCGGTGACGCGATTGACCTCGACGCCCAGGCGCACGACGGACACCGGCGAAAGGACGCGGGTGGCGACGGCATTCACGTGCAGCGTGTTCTTGTGGTCGGGCGCGGTGCTGCCGCGCTGGTCCACGAGCGGTTTGATGTCGTCCCAGCCGAAGCTGGTCCCGACCGAGATGTTGATCTGGTCGTCGCGCACGTCGCGGTTGTAGGAGGCCGACACCTGGTGCCCCAGGTAGTCGCTCTCGATCGAATGGTAGTAGCCCAGCGAAGCGCCACCGCGACTGACCTGCCCCTCGAGCTCGTTGCGGACCTTGATGAAGTCCTGGAACGCGTTGCCCTCGATGGGCCGGCTCGCGGTCGTGATCGCGTCAATCGCCTCCTCGCTCCCGGCGGGAGCCGCGACGCCGGGGATGAGCACCCGCTCGTGGTTCCAATGCAGCGTCACGTTGCCGTCGCCGCGAAGCGGCACGGTGAAATCCTCGACGAACGAGCGAACCAGCACGTGCTTCGAGTCCACGAACGTCCGGAACAGCCCGTTCGCGGTGCTCGCGACTGCGACCTGCGCGCCGGCGGGGGAAGCCGCCAACGCGCCGAGCGCGATCGCCGCGAACCCGAGCCCCGTGCCGCGCGTCACTTGCACGCGCAGCCTCCGCCCTCGCCACCGACACCGCCGGTCGAGCCTTCGCGCGCCTCGAACGCCCGCACGCGGCGCGCGTCCTTCGCGGCGCGCGCCTGGAACGCCATGATGGGGTCCGCGAGTCTTTCGCGCTCGTAGGCCGCGACCGAATGCGCGGCGCAGCCCGTGAGCATCGGGGCCGCGACAGCCAGGGCGAGGATCAGCAGCAGGACGCGCCTTTCCATCGTCGAACTCATCGTCCGCCTCCGTTCGGTTCGATGCCGGCCACCGGTGCGGCGCCCGCGAGGCGACGCACGACGGACGTGAGCTTCGCCAGCTCGGCGTCGTCGGAGCGGCCGGTGCTCCAGGCGATGCGGCCGTCACGGTCCAGGACGATCGTCGCGGGCACGTGCCGAAGGTTCAGTTGACGGGCCAGCCCCTGAGGGCCGTCGCAGGCGATGGGCATGGAGAGCCGCCCGCTCCGGACGAAGCGACCGGCGTTGCGGGCGTCGTCGTCGATCGAGACGGCGAGCACCGACGCGCCCTGCGAACGCCACTCGCGGTGGAGCGCATCGAGCTTCGGCAGCTCGCGCCGGCAGGGCGAGCACCAGCTCGCCCAGAAGTTGACGATCACCACGCGCCCGCGCATCGCCGAGAGCGACGTGTTCGAACCGTCCAGCATGCGCAGCGAGTGACGGCCCAGGGCGGTCTCGGCGACCGTACTCGAGACTCCGAGGGCCTCGGCGCCGGCCGCCGGCAGGGGCGCGCCCGCGACCGGCCCGGCGGCGGCCATCGCCGCCACCGCCGATGCGAACGCCACCCGACGCACGGTCTGGGTGAGAAGGAAGCTCATGCTGGACTCGCTCACTTGTACTGGGCGCCGAGAAGCACCCAGAGGTTGAACTTGCGGCGCTCGACCGCGGTCAGCGAGTCGGCGCCGGTCGGGTGCACGCCCGAACCGCTGCGCGAACCCACGCCGAGCACGTAGTCAATGAGACGCGAGCGGCGGGGGAACGGGGGATCGGTCTCCTGCCGGCGGCCGTCCATCATTTCGCCCGACAGGTTCACGTAGGCGCGCGGGAAGATGCGGTTCATGCGGACCGTGTCGGGGACCGTCGTGAGATCGAGGCCGCCGGCCAGGGTCGTGTCGGGCCCGTTGATCACAGGGGTGTGACAGCTCTGGCACTTGGCCGCCACGACGGGTCCGATGTCGTTCTGCCAGTTGATCACCATGAACTGCGACTTCGGGATGTTCAGGTCGTGCGCCGGGAGCATGCCCGCGATCGGGTTGGGGTTCGTGGGGAACGGCCCGCCCGGAACCCGGTCCTCGTGGCAGCCGATGCAGCGATCGAACGTCTCGCCGGGGCGGACGTAGAGGTGCGTGCGCTTGACGACGAAACCGCGGCCGAGGCTGTCGAGCGTGGCGAAGCTGATCGGCGTGTCCGCCGGCACCCGGATCTTGAACGAGCCATCGGACTGCACCGGCGCGAAGCCGATGAGCGCCCGCTTCTCGAACTCGTTCGCCGAGAAGTCGTTCATTTCGCCCACGAGGGTGGGCCGCGCCGCGATGACCGCGATGCTGTCAATGCGGTCCACACCGCGCTGCGGGCGCTCCTGGCCGTCGTTGGTGCCGCGGTTGAAGACGTCCTGGGCGAGGAACACGCCGTAGTCCACCATGCGGTTCACGGTGGACGCGATGACCGGGGGTTTGGCGTGCGGCGCCAGCAACTGGGCGTCGAACTCGTTCGTGTTCGGGTCGTTGTAGAGGAACGTCAGGTCCGCGACGCTGAACGTCGCGGGGTCGGCCGTGGTGCCCGCGCCGGCCTGCGCGAGCGTGAACGTGTAGAGCGCGTAGTCCGTCTCTTCGGGCGTCGCCGCGGGAAGCGTGTAGGACGCGACGAAGCGGTTGCCGCCGAGCGGCCGCGGGTACTTGAACGCACCGTAGGGCCAGGGCTCGCCGTCGGTGTTGACCTGCGGCGTGAGGACGTCCCAGTGCAGGGCACGCGCGCCGGTCGTCGGGTCGGCGGGCCCCTGCTCGGGCTTGAGGACGGCCAGCGGGCCTTCGTCCTCGTTCACCATCGTGGACTCGATCGAGATGATGCGGCCATCCGGCGCCACGACCGGGTGGAAGAAGTTCCGGTCGTGCGGGCCGAAGAAGTGGAACGTGCCGGTGCCGTCGGGATTCGTGAAGAACAGGGGGAACCGGTTCATGGTCCCGAAGTGTTCCCAGCGCGTGTACACGAGCCGTCCGTCGGGGAGCAGCTCGGGATCGAAGTCGTCGCTCTGGTTGAAGCTGATGCGCTCGATGCCGCTGCCGTCCATGTTGCAGGTGTGCAGGCTGGCCGAAGGCGCGTGGTTGTACTCGTCCATCTCGCCGGGCCGGGTGCTGGTGAACGCGATGCGGCCGTCCGGCAGGTAGAGCGGATCGAAGTCGTCCCCGCCACCGCTCGTCACCTGGCGCAGATTCGTCCCGTCGGCGTCGATCTCGTAGATGTTGTGCGCGCCTCCGCCCGAGGGGCGCATCGAGAACAGGATCTTCTTGCCGTCGAACGATACGGCCGGGTCGCACACGTTCGCGCCCGTGAAGTTGGTGACCGGAGTGACGACGCCGTCCGGAGTGATGGGCGAGAGTTTGAACAGGTTGCCGGCGTCCTCGGTGCGATTGAGCGTGCCCGAGGCCGTGGTCTTGACGAACACGAGCGCGTCGGTGGTCGGCTCCTGCTGGATGAGGTCGTCGGGCGCGCTGTCGCGGCATCCGGCCGCCGACAGCTGGAGCAGGCACGCCGCGGCGAGCGGCGCGAACAGGGCCTTGAAGGCGCGATGCTGGGTTCGGGGCGTCATGATGTCGCTTTGACCTCCGGTCGAGGATCCGTGGGTCACGGCCTGATGGTCCGGTAGAACGCGAGACCCAGGGTCTGCTCCGCGTAGTCGTACGCGACCAGACCTTCACGGTTCGCCTGGCGTCCGAAGACGGTGCTGCGCCGCATCTCCGCCCGAAGCGCGAGATCGTCCCGGATGTACAGCTCCAGCCCGCCGCCCAGCGCGAGCATGTTCTTGGTGACGGCATCCGCGTTCACGGATCGTCCGGGGAGGACGACCGCCATGCCGTAGCCGGCAGTGACGTAGGGCTGCAGCCGCCCGGACAGCGGGCGGCGAACGAGAATGCTCAGGCGGTGGAGGATCGCGTGCACCGCCTGGCTGGGGTTGTGGGCGAGCTCGGCTTCGTAGCCGAGCCAGCGATTCGGGTTGTAGGCCACCCGGATCGCGAACAGCCGTTCGGATCCGAGCGCGCCGAAGGCCGGGGTCACCGCCAGCCGGTCGAGAAACGGCCGTGGACCGGACTCGAGCGTGTAGGCGTTCTCGGCGAGCGCGGGCACGAGCGCTTCGAGGCCGTCGCGCCGGTGCGCGGGCGGCGCCGGCGCCACGGGGGACGCGGCTTCCGCGCCCACGGCGACTTCCGAGCCGGCGGCGCTGTCGGCGGGCGCGTCCTGCGCGTGCGCGGGCGCGGCGGCCAGCGCGAGCGAGGCCACGAACGCGAGCATGCCGGCGCGGACGGGCGTCATGGCGTCACCCCGGCGAGCACCCAGGTGCGGATCGCGACGAAGTCGGTGTCGGCGGTGCTGGCGAAGGGCTTGAACGAGTGGGGCACACCGCCGGCGGCGAGCGCCAGCGGCTTGGTGAGGATGCGGCTCGAGTCCGGCGTCACCGGATTGACCTGAAGCGAGACCTGGTCGAAATCGAACCGCGTGTTCTTGGAACCCGAGGGCGAGAGCTCGAACGCCCCGCGTGGACCACCGCCGTGGCAATCCCCACCGGTGTCGCAACCACGGCGCTGGATCACCGGTTCGACCTGGGCGACGAAGTCGGAATAGCTGCCGTTGAAGGTCTTGCCGCCCGAAGGCGGCGCAGGTGGAGCGGTCGGGGAGGCACAGCCGAGCGCGACCAACGGCGATCCCAGCAGGATCGCCAGCGCGCAATGCCGCGTGCTTCTCACCGACTTCGTGAACCGATTCACGTGCTCCGCCTCTCCTGGACTCAAACTGCGAATGTGCAAGGCGCTCCGTTGCGAATCGCGACCCCGAGCCGCAATTGCGGGGGCACGCGCTCCGTGTTGCGCCTGCAAGTCGTTTGTGGCTTCGCTTGTGCGCGTCGGGCACAAGGTCCGTCGGGTTGGACGCGGTGTGCAGGGCAAGCGTCGTGCCTCGGCGCCGGATACCGGGAAATGACCCGGAAAGCGGAGCGGGCCGCGAGTGCGCGCTCTCATGTGCATGCGGAGGGGCCGGCACCGCGCTCCGCACGGAATGGCCGACTACATTAGAAGGACCGCACGCGGAGGAATCCGGCCGCTGAGGGCTCGAGGTGGAAGCGATCGAGGAGCGACGACTCCACCCACACCGTGTCCACACCATCGCGACCGGGTTCGACCAGGATCGCCTCGAACTCGGGGTGGGCGAGCGCCTTCGCCTTCGCCGCTTCGGTGCCGAGAACGAACAACGGTGTGTCCCAGGCGTCGCAGGTGAAGGCGCTCTTCGAGACGAGCGTCACCGAGATGAGACCCTCGGCCGGGCGGCCCGTGCGCGGATCCATGATGTGTCCGAAGGTCCGGCCGTCCGCCGCCACGAACTGCTCGTACTTGCCCGAGGTCGAGATCGCTTCGTCGCGCAGGGTGATGCGGGCGAACCACGGCACCCGATCGCGCGGGTCGCGAATGCCGATCCGCCAGGCCTCGGATCCCGCGGGATGGCCCATCGCGTTCATGTTGCCCGTCAGGTCCACGAGCGCGTCGTGCACGCCGTGTGCGCGCAGGGACTCCGCCGCGACGTCCACCGCCCAGCCTTTGGCGATGCCGCCAAGATCCACGCGCACGCCGGGATTCGCGAAACGCAGCGTCCGCGTCGCGGGGTCGAAGTGAACCTGGTCCGCGCCGACACGCCGGAACGCCTCGGCCGCCGCCGAGTCCGACGGAACGTGCGGGTGCCCGCCGAGAAAACCCCAGGCGCGAACCAGCGGCTCCACCGTCACGTCGAAAGTCCGGTCGGTTTCGGCGTACAGGTCGAGCGCCACCTCCAGCACCCTCGCGACTTCGGGCTGCACGGTGACCGGACCCGCCGCGGCTTCGCGATTGAGCCGGGCCACTTCGCTGGACGTGGTCCAGTTGCTCATCAGCGAGTCGGTGCGGTGGAAGACCGCCAGCGCGGTCGCGGCCAGCGGTGCGCTCGCCGCGGAGTCGGGGGTTACCAGCGTCACGTTCACGTAGGTCCCCATCGTGCGGCCGGGGTAGGTCACCGAGCGCGGCGCGGCGCCCGTGCCGATCGCCAGCAACGCCGCGAGGGCGACGAGCCGGGCGCCGGGGCGGACCATCACGCCGCCCTCGCGATCGAATCGGGAGAGCCGTCCGCGTGGGGCGTACTCACGTCCTGCGGCCTGTCCGACCCGGGCGTGAGCGCGACGGCGCGCTCGTAGGCCCAGACCTCGAAGACCTCGCCGGCGAGCAGCAGCGCCGCGCCGAGCGTCGCGCCGTCCATTCGCGGTGCGAAGCGCGCGGCGATCAGCCCGAGCCCCACCGTCAGCGCCAGCCTCAGCGCCGGCGCCCACCCGAAGACGCTCGTGACGTGTCGCGCGATCAGCTGCCCCTGCGCCGGCATGCGCGCCGCGACCAGTGCGGGCGCCAGCGTCAGCAGCGCCACGGCCGCCCACGCGAACTCGCCCGTCGCAGGACCGAAGCCGAGCGCGGACCCCATGTCGGGACGGAGCGCGGCCCCGACCAGCACCGCCGCGAACGCGATCGAGGCCGCCGCCGCGACGCGGCCGGCGAAGCGGCGAACCGAATCGCGCGAGGCGCCCGCCCCCTCGGCCAGCAGCGCAAGATCGCGCAGGGCCCACACGGGCGCGCACAGCGCCATGAACACGGCGAACACGAGTCCGAAGCGTGCCTGTGCGAGTTCGGGGTGATCGAGCCGGCCGAGCACGGCGTGCAGGCCCGGGCGCAGCGCCGCCCAGGCGAGCGTCGCGGCCACCAGCGGGGCCGCGACCGCGGCCACCCGGGCCGCGGCGGGCGGAACGTGATGCGCCGCGTGCGGGAGCGCGGCCGAGCGCGCGAGCGCGAGCACGACGAGCTCGATCACGCCTCCCGCCAGCAGGGCTTCGCAGGCCGATCGGACGCCCGTCCCGCCATGCGGCAGAAGCGGCCAGGCCGAAAGGACCGCCAGGCGCGCGAGCAGCGCCGCGGGGATCGCCGCTCCGCGCCCGTCGCGCAGCACGCTCGCGGCCAGCACCCCGCGCAGCGCGACGATCGCGGGCAGCGGCGCGAGCGCGCGCAGGACGTTCGCGGCGGTGAGGGCGGCGTCACGGCTCGTCGGCACCACTTCGCGGAACAGCCAGGCGGAGCTCGCGGGCTGACCGGCGAGCCACACCAGCACGGAGGTCGCCGTGCCTGTCGCCAGCGCCAGCCAGCCGAGGCGGCGGCGGGCGCGAGGCGTGCCCAGGAACGCGAGCGAGGTGGACTGCCACACCACGCACGCGGCTTCGAGGAGCAGCAGCACCGAGTAGCCGAGCCAGAAGCCCGCGAGGGCGGAGGCCGGACTCGGGTCGCGAGCCAGTTCCAGATTGAGAACCGGCCCGGCGAGCGCGGTGAGCAGCGCCGCGGCGGCGAGGGGCGCGTAGGCGCGGGAGAGCGGCGGGTCCGCGGCGATTCCGCCCGCACCCAGGCTGGTCGAAGGCAACGGAGTCCCCGTGGTCCGAAAATCACGTCGGGGCCCTGCGCCCCGGCTCGCCGTCGTTATCGGCGGCCCGGGGCGCCGCCGCCACCCGGAAGGCCGGGGCCCGCGCTACGCCTCGGGCGCCGTCGCCCGCTGGCGTCCGTGCCTGGAGTCGGGCGCGGGCGGACCGAAGGGCCGGGAACCGGCGGCCATCCCCGCTCCGCCGGAGTCGCGAGGCAGTTCGCGAAGCACCACACGGAAACAGGCGCCCCCGAGCGGCGAGTCGCCGACTTCGACGGTCCCGCCCAGGGCGGAGACGCAGGACCGGACCGAGAAGAGTCCGAGCCCGGAGCCGTCGGGTTTCGTGGATTCGAGGGATTCGAAGAGGGTCGCGCGGCGCTCGACCGGAATGCCGGGCCCGTCGTCGTGCACCTCCAGGGTCACCTCGGTCGGCGAATCGCGGAGACGGACCTCGATGCGGCCGCGACCGCCCGTCGCCTCGGCGGCGTTGACGACCAGGTTCGAGAGGATCTGCTGCACGAGCAGGGCGTGCGTGTGCAGGCGGACCGGGCCCGAGCGGACGAACTCGAGGCGGCAGCTTCGCACGGCCGCGTGCGATCGGGCCACCGCCAGCGTCTCCTCGATGTTGGGAACGAGGTCCACGTCCTCGGCACGGGTCGCCCGTCCGCGCCGCGCGGTGACGAGCAGCCGCTGGTTGAGCGCCACCAGCCGCTCGACCGAAACCTGCAGCCGATTCATGGTCGGATCACCCTGGGGCCTGGATCGCTCCAGCGCGTCGAGGTCGGAGATCACCGCGACCAGCACGTTGTTCGCGTCGTGGGCGATGGTGCCGGCGATGAAACCGGCGAAGACGCGGCGCTCGTTCTCGACGATCGCTCGATCGCGGGCGACCAGATGGTCGTGCATTCGATCCACCCGGACGAACATCCAGCGCGCGCCGAGGAAGATCGCGATGGCGGTCACGACCACGTAGAGCACGCCCTTGATCGTCTCGATCGTCTCGAGTTCCTCGATGTTCGTCGAGATCCGGGCGGCGATGCTGCTCGAGACGAGGATGTAGGCGGTCGCGACGACGGTGTAGCCGAGCGCCAGCATCGCGGCGTAACGCGTGGATCGCATCGGTGACCCCCGTGCTGCGCGTTCTTCGAACCGCGCGGCTTCGCGTGCAGGATACACGCGAGGGCGACGCGCCGGATACGGCCGTGTTCGGACCGGCCCGCGGAGGGGCCGAACAGGTTTCTGCGGTTCGGCATCCGAGGCTCGGCGGCGGCCCGCTTGCTCGGCTCCCTGCCTCGCTGCGCTGCATCCACTCGGGCTCTCGCCATCCATGGCTTCGCCCTCGCCGGACGCACCGCCGCCGAGCCTCGGATGCCGAATCGCTGAATGTCGTCTAGCTGGCCGGGCTTCCGAACGCCTCGAGGATGCGCGCCATGTGCCGGGCGTGGTTCGCGTAGTGGTCCACGCGCAGATTCTCGTCCGGCGCGTGCGCCCGCGTGTCCGGGTAGCCGAGCCCCGCGCACGCGACCGGCACCTTCAACTCGTGCAGGAAGCAGTGGTTGGGCCCCGAGCCCCCGATCATCGGAACGATCTGCATGGGCACCCCGTACACGGGCGCGGCCGTGTCGGAAACCAGGGAGACGAAGGGGTCGTCGGGATCGGTCCGGCCCGCGGGATTGCCGCCGAGGAAGGTGATCGTGACGTCAGGGAATCCCTGTGCGTCGAGGTGCGCGCGCAGCTTCGGCAGTAGGTCCTCGGGCGTCTGGTCGGGCACGATGCGGAAGTCCACCTTGGCCGAAGCCCTCGCGGGCAGCACGGTTTTCGAGCCCGGCCCCTGGTAGCCGGAGTCGAGCCCGCACAGGGTGCAGGTCGGCTCGAAGACCTCGGCGATGCGCAGGTCAACGCCCCCTTCCATGCCGCGCAGGAATCCGCGAACGCCGTAGCGTTCGCGATAGGCCGGAGCGGTGTCGGGCAGCGCCGCCATGAGCTCCCGGTCGCGGGCGCTCGGCGGGCGCACGTCGTCGTACCAGCCGGGAATGCGGATGCGCTCGTCCCTGCCCTTGAGGCTGGCGAGCGCCCAGGTGAGCCGCCAGGCCGCGTTCGGGAAGATCGAGCCGCCGAGCCCCGAGTGCACGTCGAGGGAGGCCGTCTCGACCGACAGCTCCACGTAGCAGATGCCGCGCAATCCGGCGAACTGCATGGGCACGCCGCGGTCGTCCACCTGGCCGAATTCCCACAGGCAGGCGTCCCCCGCGAGGCGCTCGCGGTGGGCGCGCACGAATGCCGGCAGGTGAACGCTGCCGACTTCCTCCTCGCCCTCGATCACGAACTTGACTCGGCACGGCAGCTCTCCGCGGGTGGCGAGC
This sequence comes from Candidatus Eisenbacteria bacterium, assembly GCA_020847735.1. Taxonomy (NCBI): domain Bacteria; phylum Candidatus Eiseniibacteriota; species Candidatus Eiseniibacteriota bacterium. The sequence goes on along the minus strand of JADLBL010000002.1, from coordinate 32,823 downwards.
AGCGCGTCGATCGCCAGCAGTCGCGAGACGATGTGCCCCTTGTCGTCACTCACGCCACGACCGAAGACCTTGCCGTCGCGCCGGGTCGCCTCGAAGGGCGGGCTCGTCCACAGCTCGAGCGGCTCGGGCGGCTGAACGTCGTAGTGGTTGTAGACGAGCAGCGTGCGGTCGGAGCGTCCCGCGCGTTCCCCGAGCACCACCGGGGGGCCGCCGCCGGAGGGGACGAGCTCGACGGCGAAACCCCGGCGCTCGAGCATGGCGGCGACGAGCCGCGCGCACTCGTCCATGCCCAGCCCCTGCGCGGCGACGCTCGGCTGCGCGACGAGCCTCCCGAGTTCCGCGAGGCTTTCGTCGAGGTGATCGGCGATCCAGCGGTCAACGTCGGCGAGGCTTCTCATGCGGTCCTCCGGGGGGTGGAACCTGGGGTCACTCGCGTTTTCGCGGCGAAGCTAGCAGTCGCGCCCGCTCCGGGCACGGCCGGAATCCGCCCGCGCGAACGGTGCCGGGTGCTCCGCCTCGACGGAACCCCCGCGCGTGGCTTACTTTTTCCCCCCGCGGCGCGCCCGCGCCAGCCCCGATCGCCTCCGATCCCGAGCCAGGAACGACCATGGGACGCATTTTCGAAACCCGCAAGGCCACGATGTTCGCCCGCTGGGACCGCATGTCCAAGGCCTTCTCGCGCATCGGCAAGGAAATCACCATCGCGGTCAAACGGGGCGGACCGAGTCCCGAGAACAACCCCGCGCTTCGCCGCGTCATCCAGAACGCGCGCGCGGTCAACATGCCCAAGGACAAGGTCGAGGCCGCCATCAAGAAGGCCTCGGGCCAGAACCAGGCCGATTACGAGGAAATCCTCTACGAGGCCTACGCGCCGCACGGCATCGCCCTGCTCGTCGAAACCGCCACCGACAACACGACCCGCACGGTCGGAAACGTGCGGGCGGCGCTCATCCGCGGCGGCGGCAACCTGGGTTCGACCAACAGTGTCGCGTTTCATTTCAAGCGCATGGGCGTGTTCCGCCTCAAGCCCGAGGGACTGGACGCCGAGGCGCTGGAGCTGGACCTGATCGATCACGGGCTCGAGGAGATGGGCGAGAGCACGGGCGAGAAGGGCGAGCTCCAGCTGGTCGTGCGCTGCGCGTTCGCGGACTTCGGCCGGCTGCAGAAGGCCATCGAGGATCGCGGCATCACGCCGATCTCGGCCGAGCACGAGTACCTTCCGCTCACTCCCACGACGCTGCCCGAGGATCAGGCGACCGAAGTGCTCAAGCTCGTGGACAAGCTCGAGCAGGACGAGGACGTCCAGAAGGTCTTTCACAACCTGGCGTGAGCGCGGCGCCCCCCCTGCGCCGCGGGCCTACCAGACCATCGCGCAGGCGCCCCACGCGAAGCCGGCCCCGAAGGCCGCGAGCACGACGAGATCGCCGCGCCGGACGAGCCCCGCGTCCCGGGCTTCGGTGAGCGCGATCGGAATGCTGGCCGCGGTGGTGTTGCCGTAGCGCCCGATGTTCTGGAAGACCTTTTCGGGCGGCAGGCCGAGCCGCTGCGCCACCGCATCGGCGATCCGCTGGTTCGCCTGGTGCGGGACCACCAGCGCGACTTCCTCGAGCGAGCGGCCCGCGTCGCGCAGGACCTCGAGGATGACCTCGGGGAAGCGCGTGGTCGCGTTCTTGAAGACCTGCCGGCCGTTCATCCTCGGGTGGTGGCGCCCCTCGTCGAGCATCGCGTGCGTGATGCGGCCCGGCGCGGCCGAGCTCGGCGCCTCGCACCACAGGTCCCGCGCCATCGAGCCCTCGCTGTGCAGCGCCCACGACAGGATGCCGCCGTCCTCCGCCGCCGGCTCCACGACGGCCGCGCCGGCGCCGTCGCCGAACAGCACCGCCATGTCGCGGCCCGCGGTCGAGAGGTCGAGCCCCGTGCTCTGCACCTCGGCCCCGATCACCAGCACGCAGCGGTAGCGGCCCATGCGCACGAACGCGTCCGCGACCGACAGCGCGTACACGAAGCCGCTGCAGGCGTTGCGCACGTCGAGCGCGCCCACGGTCGCGAGGCCGAGCCGTTCCTGCACGATCACGCCGTTGCCCGGGAACATCCAGTCGGAGGTCGTGGTCGCGAAGATCACGAAGTCCACGTCCTCCGCCGCGCGACCGGCGTCGGCGAGCGCGCGGCGCGCGGCTTCGACGCCGAGGTCGCTGGAACCCGTGCCTTCGTCCGCGAAGTGCCGCGTGCGGATGCCGGTGCGCTCGACGATCCACGCGTCGCTCGTGTCCATGAGCTTTTCGAGGTCATGGTTCGAGACGACGCGGGGCGGGACGTGAAAGCCGATGCCGGTGATGCGCGAGCGGGTCATGCGGATCTCCTCGGGGGGCGGGGCAGTGTGCCGTGCGCCCGTGACGCGGGTCAAAGCGGCGCGACCGCCCGCCGCGCGCGTCAGCGGCCGAGCAGCCCGAGGTACCAGCGGAAGGCCGGCTCGCCCCACAGGAACACGACCATCGCCGCCGGGGCGAGCATCGTGCCGAAGGGCAGCGGCGTGCGGCCGTCGGCCTTGCCGCGCGCGAGCAGCACTCCGGCCCACACGGTGCCGCCGAGCGCGGCGAGGAAGATGGTGAGCAGCGCGAGCGGCCCGCCGAGGACGGCGCCGAACATCGCCGCGAGCTTCACGTCGCCGCCGCCCAGACCCTCGACCTTGCGGACCCGGAAATAGAGCTCGGCCACGAGCCACAGCAGTCCCGCGCCCGCCAGCATGCCGAACATCGCATGCCGCGCTCCCGGGCCCAGCAGCGCTGCGCCGATGCCGAGCAACGTGCCGGGCAGGGTGAGCGCGTCGGGCAGCAGCTGGAAGTCGAGGTCGATCCACAGCAGCGCGACCAGCAGGAAGCCCCAGAACGCGACCAGCGGAAAGGCGGGCGTCAGTCCGAGCTTCTGCCAGGCCAGGAACGCCCACGCGGCGCACAGCAGTTCGGTCAGCGGGTAGCGCGCGCTCACACCCACGCCGCAGTGCCGGCAGCGCCCACGGTTCACCGCCCACGACAGGACCGGGAAGAGGTCGGCGACCCCCAGCACGTGGCCGCACTTCGGGCAGCGCGAGCGGCCGTGCACCCACGACTCGCCGCGCGGCACGCGCCAGGCGAGCGCGGTCACGGCGCTGCCCATGACGAGCCCAAGTAGGACGACCGAGATGCCGATGAAGAAATCGAACGTCATGCGGGCTCCACCGGCACGAATCCGTTGAGGTCCGTGCCGAGCTCTGACAGTATCGGGCCGAGGTCGCGCAGCGGGACCACAACCCCCGGGGTGATCGACATGCAGGTGCTCTTCTTCCTCGCGATCGCGGCGAACAGCCTGGACTTGTTCGCCACCGCCGTCGGCATCCACTGGTTCGGCAACCGCGAGGGCAACCCGGTGCTCGCGACGCTCGCCTCGCAGCACTGGCTCGTGTTCGTCGCCGTCAAGGGCGCCCTCGTCCCGCTCCTGATCTGGTGGCTGTACCGGTATCGGCGCGACACCCCCCGGCTCTCCAGCGCGGGCCTCGGCCTGGTGACCGTGGCGCTCACCGTCGCGGCTGGGGCGTGGCTCGGCTGGCTCGCCGGCACGCTGCAGGTGCACGGCCTGCCGCGCTTCTGATCGCCGATTCGCGCGGCTCGCGCGGGCAGGCCCGGCGCTACGGCTGGTCGGGCAGGATACGCGGGGTGACCTCGATCACCAGGTCCTTCTTCGAGACCTGCGTCGAGGTGTGCTGGAAGAGCAGGCCGAGGCCCGGGATGTCGCCGAGGATCGGCAGCCGCGAGGTGTTCGTGGTGCGTTCCTCGCTGAGCAGACCGCCGATGATCACGGAACCGCCGTCCTTCAGGCGGACGGTCGTCGTCGCCTGCCGCGTCGCCACCACCGGCAGGTCGTCGTTGGCCCCCTTGAATCCGATGACCGAGCTGACCTCCGGCCGGATGACGGTGGTGATGTAGCCGTCGGCGTTGATGAGCGGCGTGATGGCCAGCTTCACGCCGACCTCCTCGCGCTGCACGGTCTGCGAGGTGGCGGCGCCTCCTCCGGCGAACACCGTCCCGCTGATGACGAACGGGATGCGCGAGCCGACGAGCATGCTGGCTTCGCGGCCGTTCAGCGTCGCGATCTTCGGGTTGGCGAGCACGCGCGCGCTGCCGTTCTGGATCGCCAGGTCCATGGCGACGCGGTAGACCTGCGCGACGCGGCTGAAGTTGCGCAGCTTGAAGATGTCGTTCGTCCCCGGCGTGTTCGGGAAGATCTTGAGGCCGCGGATCTGGTCCGAGCTCTCGCCGCCCTGCAGCGAATCGTAATTGCCCTCGACGAACATGAAGCCCTGGCGGCTGAGCAGGTCCCAGTCGATGCCGAGCTTCTTGAAGTCGTCGGTGGACACCTCGACGATTCGCGCCTCGAGCATGACCTGCCGGGCCGGCTTGTCGAGCTCCGAGACGATCTCCTCGATCTCGGAAATGATGCGCGGGCTGGTCACGACGACCAGCCGGTTGCCGCTGCGGTCCACCTCGATCTTGTCGGTGAGGCCCTTCAGAGCCTCCTTGACCTCGGAGGCGTCCGCGAACTTGAGGTCCACGATGTAGGACGAGAGCCCGGTCTCCTCCTGAAGGGACTTGGCGTCGGCCACGAGGATCGAGTTGCCGATGCGCTCGTAGGACAGGCCCGCGGCACGCACCACGAGATTCACCGCCTGCTCCACCGGCACGTCCTTCATCTGGATCGTGATCCTGCCCGCCGAGACCGTGGGCCCGGTGATGATGTTGAAGCCACCCTTGTCGGCGAGCGACTTGAGGACCTCGGAGATGTTGGCGTCGGTGGCGGAGAGGCTGACGACCTTTTCGGGCGCCGCCGCGCCGCTGGGTCCCGCGGCGAGCAGCAGGGCCGCGATCGCGGCGGCGAGGACGGGGCGAAGGGATTTCACGCGTCAGTCTCCCTGGGGTTTGCGTCGAAGGACGAGATTCTCCGCGCCGCGCCGAAGGACGACCTGCTCGGGCGCGATGCTCACGACGGTGAAGTCGGCGAACAGCATGCCGGTGTGAACCGTGAAGTCCCGACCCTCCCAGCGGACGATGGCCCGGGGGTCGTTGTCGTAGATGATGGCGGTCAGCACCGGCTGCGCGGGTGGCGGCGGCGTCACCACCCGGCGGCGCACGGTCTGGTCGCCTCCCGGGCCCGGCTGGGCCGCACCATAGCCGAACGGATCGCGGGATGCGTCATCGAAGCCCAGCGCCTGCGTCCGGGAGACGAGGCCGTCGAGCGACGCGAGCGGATCGGTCACGGGCACGACCGCCCGGGGCGCGCCGAAGCGCCAGACGCCGGACGCCTGCAGGGCCTGGAGGGTCTGCCAGAGCACGAACGCGAACACGGCGATGGCGAAGAGAGGTCCGAGGAACCTGCCGACGTCGCGGTTCATGGCGTGGCTCCGCGTCGCTTGAGCGTGGCGCCCGAGATCCACACCTCGATGTCGCAGGCCCCCGGCTCGCCCGGCGCCAGGGTGAAGCGCTCGACGCGAAGCAGCCGGCCGCTGTGCGCCAGCGCGTCGAGGAACGACAGCCAGTGCGCCCACGAACCCTTCATGCGCAGGTGGGCGCGTGCTTCATTCCAGCCCGGCTGCTGCGTGACCGGGCCGGGTTCGGCCCCGACGACGTCAAGATGCTGGAGGGTCGCGAGGCTGGAGATCTGCTGCACGAGTTCGGCGCCGAGCGTTCCGGCCTGCGCCTTCGCGTCCACTTCGCCAGGCGGCGCGGAGTTCTCCATCAGCAGCGTGTAGACCCGCGGGGGCATCGCGGCGGGGACGGCGCCGCCCGAGGGGTCGAGCACGGCGCCGAGGTTGCCGGCGCGACGGAGCGCGGTTTGAAAGCGGTTCTGCAGGGGCGCCTGCACGAGCGCGTGCATCGCCACGAACACGATCAGCACCGCGGCCACGAGCGCGACCGGCCACTGCGCCCGCAGGCGCGCGGAAAGGATCGGATTCATCATCGGCACTCGATCACGAACTCGGCGCCCTGCCCGGAGGCGGCCGCGCGCGTGGTGACCAGCCGGACGTTGGCGTAGCCCGCCGAGAAGAGCGAATCGCGCGACAGGACCCCGACGAACGCCAGCACCTGCTGCATGCGGTCGCCGCCGGTCGAGGGCCGGAGTTCGCCCGTGATCATCAGTTTGGCCCGATCGGCGCCGCTCAGGTTGTCCGGGTTGAAGGCCACGTTCGTCACCCGGGCATTGGCCGGCAGAAGGTGGGCGAGCCGGTTCAGGCGGTCGCGCCAGCGTCCGGCGTCGCCCAGCGAGCGCGAGACCAGGTCGGCCTCGGGCTGCCCCGGACGCCAGTCGGCGCCCGAAGGCTGCCTGCGAAGTCTCTCGACCTGCCGCTCGATCCGGGCGGCTCTCTGGGAAAGCGACGCGAGATTGAGCGCGTAAAGGCCGAGCACGATCGCGAGCACGCCGAAGTACGCGAGCCAGATGCCCATGCGGACCGCGCGGCGGCGCGCCCGGGCGCGCTCGCGCAGGAAAGCCTCCCGGCGGAAGTTGATCGTGAAGATCGTGCTCACGACATCCTCGAGGCCAGGCCGTAGGCGAGCGCGAACTGAGGCCCTCCGGCGGGGAGCTGCCCGCGCGTCTCGGCCGGCACCGATTCGAGCGGGTCGAACACGAAGGTCGGGACCTCGAGCATCGCGCTCAGCTCGCCGGCCAAACCCGGCAGGCGGGCCGTGTTGCCGGAAATCCACAGCGTGAACGGCTCGGGCAGCGGTGCGAGCGTGCGGTAGTAGGCGAACGAACGGCGCAGCTCGTCCGCGAGGCCGAGGAGCGAATCGCGCACGCCCTGCATCTCGGCCGATTCGGGCTCGACGCGGATGGACGAGTCGTCCGCGCCGGCCTCGAGTTTCCATTCCTCCGCCTCCTCGAGCGGCACGCGCAGGGCGGCGGCGACCGCCCGGGTCACGCCGGCACCGCCGAACTCGAGCCGCCGTGCGAAGTAGGGTTCGCCGCGCTGGTAGAGCGTGAGCCACGAGCCGCCGTGCCCGAGGTCCACCGCCACGCGCGCTTCGGTTTCGCGTTCGGCCGAGCGCGAGATCGCGTTGGTGAGGGCCAGCGGCGCCGCGTCCACGATGTCCGGGTCCACGCCGATCGCCTTCAGCGGGGCCATCAGGCGTTCGAGCCGGGCCTGGGGCACGGCGGCGAGCAGGACGTCGAGACGCTTCTCGGAGGGCACCCGCGCGAGCAGCTGATAGTCGATCACGCAGGTCTGCGGATCGAACGGCAGGTGCTTGCGGGCCTCGAAGCGCAGCGCGCCGGGGATTTCGCCGTCGTCCATGAGCGGCAGCGAGACCTGCTTGATGATGACGTCGCCGCCCGAGACTCCGAGCGTCAGGCCGCCGAACGAACGGGGGGAGTGACCGGAGCGGGAGAAGCACTCGGCGAGCAGGTGCCCCAGCGCTTCGGGGCTGGTTCCGCCCGCCGCGGGCAGCACCTGTTCGCTCGCACACGGCCGGTCGCCGCCGACGCCATGCCGCAACGAGAACAGCTTGATGCTGTACTCGCCGATATCCAGGCCCACCCACGGGCGGGCATTCAGGCCGACTCTCATTTCGCCGGGAGTATTACTGCAAACCCGGTGACGAGGTCCACGAACCCGATCGCAGGGTCCAGGTGCCCGCGGCCATGCCGGTCGTGCCGGGGAGCGCGCCGAGGGCCTTGAGCGTCGTGGCCAGCGACTCCATGGAGTTGTCGTACTGCAGCCACATGTTGTCCCTGGGCATGTTGTAGCCCGGCCCCTGGAAGTCGATGTTCTCGGCGAACACCGAGATGCGCCGCGCGTAGATGTCCTGCGTCTGGATCTCGTCGTGGATCCGGGCGGTTCCGTGCGTGACGACGAAGACGTTCGGCAGCGCGCTGCCCAGCGTGACCTGCGTGATCTGGATGCCCTTTTCGAACCACGGGCCGACCTGCTCGCTCCCGGCCCAGCGCTCGTTGGGGCCGACGACCAGGACGAGAGTGCCCGAGGAGGCGCCGGGAACGAGGCGCACCGTGAACTCGTTCTCGAAACGCACCCCGCGCGGGACGACCCAGACCGCGGTGCCGGCGACCTGGATGTACGTGTTCCGCTGCGTGTAGACGTCGAAGTAGGCGAGGTTGGGCTTGGTCAGCGTGAGCGAGTCCACGTGCGGGGCGAAGAACCGCACCTGGTTGGGCGCCAGGCGGGCGTCCATCGTCAGCACGAGCGAGCTGTCGCTGGTGTCCGGGTAACGCTTCGTGGCGGTGTCGCCCGGAGCGTGCGCGGCGATGAACGCCGCCGACGCTGGGTGGGGGGCGTCGCCGGATTCGAAGCTGATGTCGGACTGGGAATCGAGCGCCGCCGTCCAGCGCTTGTCCTCGTCCTCGTCACGGATGGTCTGCCACACCTTGCCGATGAGCGCGAGCGGGCGGTTGTTCTGTTCGACCTGCGTGGTGATGGTGCCCGGGCAGGTGAAGACGTAGTGATAGGGATTCTTCTGCTGGGAGCCTTCGAACGTGCCCTCGGTCGTGCGCACGACTCCGTTCACGCGGGCGGCCACGCGCAGGTGCACCGGCGCGTCCCAGTCCACGAGCCCCGTCGAGTCGGCCGGGGGACCGTCCTGCCAGGCGAGCGCCGAGATGACCCCCTCGCGGCCGACGGCCCGCGACACGTTGGAGAGGCGATAATCCGGCGGGGATCCGAGCGGGGTGGAGATGAGCGCCTTCGCCAGCTCGATGCCGCCGCTGGCGCTGTAGGCCGCCTGTCGGTCGAACAGCGTGCGGCTGAAGAACTGCGACTCGTAGCCGGACAGGCCGTAGAGCGACAGGCCGATGATGGTGAGCGCCAGCACCATCATGACCACCCCCACGAGTACGAAGCCGCGCTCCCGCGCGTGTCCGGGCGCGCCGGCCGGGAGTCCGCTCATCGGTTCCTCATCATCGCGCTGGTCGAGACTTCGACCGGCTCGCCCGTGGCCGAACGAAGGCGGAGCGCCACCTGCACGAGCGAGTTGTCCGCCACGACCCGGAAGCGCTCGACCCTGGAGGTGGACAGCGGGCCCCGGTCGTCCGTCGCCGGGTCGGGTCCCTGGTGGACCAGCGAATCGGCGGGGTCCCACCAGAAGCACCAGAAGGCGGTCGTTTCCAGTGTCCCCGACGCCTGGTTGAAGCGGAACAGGTGGACCTGCGCGTGTTCGGCGTCCGGTACGGCCGGCGCGCTCGCCCCGCCGCTCTCGCGCACGCTGTCCGCGATGGCCTGCGTGATGAGGGTGCCCTCGCGTTGCGTGATGGATTGCGACGAGGCGTCGAGCCAGGTGGATTGCGAGTTGAGGTAGAAGCCGCCCAGGCCGAGCAGCACGAGCACTCCGATCGCGGCCACGATCGTGACCTCGGTCAGCGTGAGCCCGCGCTCGTCGAGGGGGCGAAGCTTCATGGCAGCGCCAGCAACTGGCTGAACTGGACCGAATCAGGCACGGAGGAGTTCCAGCGGACGCACACGATCAGCCGGCGCAGGTCGGGACTGTCGGGCAGGTCGGGGTCGTCGTAGCCGTCCACGTGCCACCAGGTCGTCCCCAGCGCGGCGCCCCGATAGAGAAACGGCGACGTCGCCGAACGGTAGCCGACGACCAGCGAGTCCGTCGCGGGCGTCGTGTCGGCAAGCAGCAGCAGCCGCTCCATGCGGTCCTCGGCCGCGCCGAGCGCCGCACGGGCCACTTCGTAACGGTTCACCTGGCCCCGCCCGACGCTGAACGTGTAGGCAAGTCCGAGCACGGCGATCACGGCGATCACCGTGGCGGTGAGCGCCTCGATCAACGAGAAGCCCTGCTGGTCTGGGAACCTCGAGCGCATAGAAACCAAGCCCGGCCTGCCGCACGGAACGCGGCCGGCCGGGCGATCCCGTTTTCGGGTGACGGAGTCGGCGCTACGGCGAGTAGTCCGCGGCGCGTGGACGGTCCCTTAGTTCGGTGTCCAGGTGGCCACACCCGTCGTTCGATCGTAGGTGTAGTCCTGCACGAGCGGGCCGCCGACCTGCACGGCGTGCACGCTGAACGCCGTCGCGGTTCCGGTGGGCACGGTGATCGTCCACCGCGGCACCATGTCCGTGAGGTCCACCTTCAGCGCCGTCACATCGTTCGCGTACGTGTTGTTCTGCTGGAAGTAGACCTGCTGGGCCGTGATCACGGCGCCGATGGCGCCCTTGGCCTCGGTGCGGCGCGCGTCGTTGACGTAGTTGATGTACAGCGGCACCGCGACCGCCGCGAGAATCGCGACGATGACGATGACCACCATGAGTTCCATGAGCGTGAAGCCGCGCTGCAGGCTGAGCCTCTTCATCGTCACCCACCTCCTCCGGCTCTCTTCGGTTTTGGACCACCGCCCGAGCCGGGGTGTCGCCCCCGGTGCGGAGGCGCGGCGGTCCCGTGCTGCCCTGGTGAAACCCTAGTGTCCCGTGAGCCCCGAGCGCATCGCCTGGCCGAGGTTGAAGATCGGCAGGTAGAGCGCCATGAGCATCACACCGATCACCACGCCGAGGACGACGATCGCGATCGGTTCGACGAGCGACGAGAGGCCCTCGACTTTCGCGGTCACGCGCTGCTCGTAGAAGTCCGCGGTGCGCGACAGCATGTGGTCGAGCTTGCCGGTCTCCTCGCCGGTCGCCGACATCTGCACGAGCATGTCGGGAAAAACTCCCGTGTCCCCGAGCGCGCGGGAGAGCGAAATGCCCTCCTCGACCTGCCCGCGGACCTCGTCAATCCCCTTCTCCAGCACCTTGTTCCCGGGCACGGGCCGCATCACCTTGAGCGCGGTCAGAATCTGGGTTCCGCTGCCGATGAGGATGCCCAGGGTCCGGGAAAACTTGGTAACAGCATACATGGCGATCAGGGGACCGAAGAGCGGCATTTTCAGCTTGATCCGGTCCAGGGTCAGCCGACCCTGCTCGCTGCGGGCCCAGGACCAGATCAGCAACCAGCCGAGCAGCGCCAACAGTATGAACAGGAACACGTTGCGCGTGGCGAACTGGCTTACCTCAAGCAGCATGCGGGTGGGCAGGGGCAGCTCGACCTTGAAGCGCTCGTAAATGGCCGAGAACATCGGCACGATCTTGAAGATCATCGCCAGGAAGACCAGCACCGCGAAGGTCAGCACGAAGATCGGGTAGCGCAGGGCCGCCTCGACCCGCAGGCGCAGCACCTCGGCCCGCTCGAGGTAGTTGGCGGTGTGGTCCATGACCTGGTCGAGCGTGCCGCTGAACTCGCCGGTCTGGACGAGGCTGACGAACACCTCGTCGAAGACGTGCGGATGGCGCGACAGGGCCATCGCCAGCGAATCCCCCTTCTGGACGTCGTCGCCGACGGCCTGCAGCACGCCGGCGAGCCGGCGGTCGTGATGGTCGCGGGCGATCGAACGCATGGCGCGCACGAGCGGCAGGCCCGCCGAGATCATGGTCGAGAGCTGGCGCGCGAACAGCGCCACCGAGCCCGGCTGCACGCGCTGGCCCATCGCGCGCAGCGCGATCGAGACGTCGTTCGCGAGCCCGCCCAGGCCGGGAGCGCCGACGCGCGGCGTGCCGTTGGGCGAGGCGTGCACCTCGATCGACACGGGCGTGAGCTGCAGTCCCGAGAGCGTGCGCAGGACGTCGTCCTCGCTCTGCGCGACCTCGATGCCCTCGTGAGGCCGGCCGCTCGCGTCCCGGGCCCGGTAGTAGTAGCTGGGCATCAGTCCGTGTCCCCGAGCGTGGCCGCGCGGACTTCGTCAATGCTCGTCGCGCCCTCGAGGATCTTGCGGATGCCGGCCTTGCGCAGCGTCTGGAAGCCTTCGTCCAGCGAGCGCCGGCGGATCTCCTCCTCGTTCAGCCCGTCGAGGACCATGCGCCGGATGGCGCGGTTCAGCTCCAGCACCTCGAACAGCGCGATGCGTCCCGAGTAGCCGGTCTGCTTGCACGACATGCAGCCACGGCCGTGCATGAGCGGTTTGCCGCGCAGCAGTTCGGCGTCCTCGCCGAGCACGGCGAGCCGGTCGGGATCGGGGTAGTAGGGCTCCCTGCAGCGCTCGCAGATGCGGCGCACGAGGCGCTGCGCCATCACCATGGACATGGCCGAGCCCACGAGGTAGCGGGGAATGCCCATGTCAATGAGTCGGGTGAGCGTGCCGGGCGCGTCGTTGGCGTGCACCGTCGAGAACACGAGGTGGCCGGTGAGCGCGCTCTTGACGGCCATGTCGGCGGTCTCGGTGTCGCGGATCTCGCCGACCATGATGACGTCCGGGTCCTGCCGGAGGATCGAGCGCAGGGCGCGCGCGAAGGTCATACCGACCTTCTGGTTCGCGTGCACCTGGCTGACGGCCTCGATGTGGTACTCGATCGGGTCCTCGACCGTGACGAGGTTCTTGTGGGCCGACTTGATGTCCTGCAGCGCCGAGTAGAGCGTCGTCGTCTTGCCGCTTCCGGTCGGGCCGGAGATGAGCACCATGCCGTAGGGCTGGCGGATGACGCGCCGGAACGATTCGAGCGCCGCGCCTTCCAGCCCGAGATGCTCGACCTGCCGCTCGAACGCGCCCTTGTCGAACAGCCGCATCACGACCTTCTCGCCGTGCGCGGTCGGCAGGGTCGAGACCCGCAGGTCCACCTCGCGGTCGGGCAGGTGCACGGTCAGCCGCCCGTCCTGCGGCAGCAGCCGGACCGCGATGTCCAGCTCCGAGAGCACCTTGATGCGCGAGACGATGGCCATCTGCAGGTGCTTGGGCGGCTTCATCACCTCGTGCAGCACGCCGTCGATGCGGAAGCGCACCACGACCTTGTCGCGCGACGGTTCGACGTGGATGTCGCTGGCGCGCTGGTCAATGGCTTCGGCGATCATCAGGTTGACGAGCCGCACGACCGGCGCGTCCTCGACCTGCTGGCGCAGCTGGGCGAGATCGACGTCCTGTTCCTGGTCGCCGCCGCGCGTCAGGTCGATCTTGTCGAGGATCTCGCCGAGGTGTTCGCTCGCCCGCAGCTCGGAGTAGAAGCTGTCGATCGTCTCGCGCACCTCGCTCGGGCGCGCGACCCAGACCTTGAGCTGGCAGCCGGTCAGGGCCCGCAGGTGATCGAGCGCGACCACGTCGAGCGGGTCGCCGACCGCGACCTCGAGCGTGTTGTCCGTGCGCGAAAGCGCCAGCACCAGCGCCTCGCGGGCCAGCGTCTCGGGGACGAGCTGCACGGCGGCACGGTCGGCGTGCGAGAGCCGCTCGTTGTCGGCGACGGGCAGCGAGAACTGCTCACCGAGCACGGCGACGACTTCGGCCTCGGTCATGAAGCCGAGCCGGGTCACCGTCTGGCCGAGGCGTTCACGGTTGTCGAGCCGCGAGCGCAAGGCCTGCTGCACCTGCTCGGGGCTCAGCCGACCACGCTCGATCAGGATCTCGCCCAGCCGGCGGGTCGAAAGCCGGTAGCTCGTGCTCATCAGGCCCGCTCCGCCACCGGCGCGGTGCGGTACACGCGCTTCTGCAGCGCGGCCCGCTTCTCGGTGTCGGTGAAGTAGGGGTGGGCGGCCTCGTACTCGACGCTGGCGCGATCCACCAGCTCGGCGAGCGCGTCGTCCATGGACAGCATGTCCTCGCGCAGCCCGGTCGAGATGACGTTCGGAATCTGGTGGACCTTGTCGTCGCGGATCAGGTTCTGGATCGCCTGGGTGGTGAACAGGATCTCGCGCGCGGCGATGCGCCCCCGGCCGTCACGGCGGGGAAGGAGCTGCTGCGCGATCACGGCCCGCAGCGTCAGCGCGAGCTGGGCGCGGATCTGCGGCTGCTGATGGGGAGGGAACGAGTCCACGATGCGGGTGACGGTCTGCGCCGCCGACTGCGTCGCCATGGTCGAGATGACGAGGTTGCCGGTCTCGGCCGCGGACAGCGCCATGCTCATGCTGGTCAGGTCGCGCATCTCGCCGACGAAGATCACGTGCGGCAGCTGGCGGAGGGCGCCGCGCAGGCCGCGCGCGTAGGTCTTCGTGTCCAGGCCGACCTCGCGCTGCTCGATGACCGCCTGCCGGGGCTCGAAGACGAACTCGATCGGGTCCTCGATGGTGATGATGTGCCGGCGCGGTCCGCGGGTATTCAGCTGCTCCAGCAGGGACGCGATCGTGGTGGACTTGCCCGAACCCGTCGGTCCGGTCACCAGCACCAGCCCGCGCGTCACCCCGAGCAGGCGCTCGACGACGTGCGGCGCGAGACCGATCTCGCCCGGGAGCGGAATGTGCAGCGGGATGATCCTGACGGCGGCGGCCCAGTGCCCGCGCTGGACGAAGAGGTTCACGCGGAAATGAGCCACGCCGGGCAGGTAGTAGCGCGTGTCGAGCTCGAGGTCGCGGGTGAAGCGCTCGCGGAGCGCCGGGTCCAGGAACGCCTCGCCGAAGGCCTGCGTCGCGCTGGGATTCAGCACCTCCGAGCCCGGCAGCGGTTCGAGCAACCCGGCCCGCTGCACCATGATCGGGTGCCCGGCGGTGACGATCAGGTCCGACGCGCCGAGCTCGACCGCTCGTCGCAGGACATCGTCTCTTTCGAGCGCGGGTGCGTTCATGGCGGACGGATTTCCCATGGCGGGCCGGGCGCTCACCGGACGGCCCTTCGGCCGTCCGCGCGCGGCGGTTGGAAGCATCGAGCCGGCGGTGCGGCTCCGGGTCAGGTGGGCGGAACGGTCGGGGAGCCCGGCGAGCTGCTGCCGGACGAGGCCTGACCCCGGGTACGAGTTCGCGAAAAAGGATATGGCCCGGCATCCCGTCGGTCAATCGCCGTCGGTCAGAGGGTGGCGCTCTACCCGGTTGGCCGCGACGGTGCGGCGCCGCCCCTGCCGACGTCCGAGGTATGGGAAAATTCATTCGTTCAAGGGCGTGTTTCTTCTTGCCGTGGCCGCGCGGCTCTGGCAACTTGCGCCGCATGCATGCCCGCTCGGCCGGGCCGTGCCGCTTCAGGGAAGGAGCCCCCCAGCACCTCCCCCCATCGCCGAATGCAACGGCGCGGAAGGTCGCCTCGCCGTTGCAGAGGAACAGCCCGCCCGCCCTCTGGACGTGCGGCCTGCAAGCCGAACTCCCCACGCTGCAGCAGCCGGTTCGACTCGCGGAAACTCGTTGCGCTCACGGGCGATGAGTATTCCGGGAACGGATCGGAGTCATCGGTTGTAGGTCGTTCGCGGGGCACGCTTCGTGCTGCCGGCGCGCCCCGGTATCGGACTCGCAGTGGTTGCGAAGGTCCGGTCCCGGAGAGCACCGGCAGGGCGACCCCGCCTCGGCCACCGCACTCTGCACCCTGGGATCTGCTCGCGCGGAAGAGCCTGGCCCCCACACATGGCTCGTGGGCGTGGGTTCGGCTGGAGGCAACGCTCCGATGACGACGCGTTGGCTGGTTTTCCTTGCACTGATGTTCGTTCTCTTCATCGGCTCGACCGGGGTGGCCCGGGCCCAGCAGGCGTGGAACAGCGTCCTGCTGAACTGGACCACTCCAGGGGACGACAGCTTGAGCGGCACCGCGACCCAGTTCGACATCCGCTACTCGACCTCGCCGATCAGCGCGGCGAACTTCGCGTCGGCGACCCGCTGGACGGCCGGCGTGCCGGCTCCCTCGGGGCCCGGAAGCGCGCAGAGCGTCCGGGTCACGGGGCTCTCGCCCGCGACCACGTACTGGTTCGCGATCAAGACGGCGGACGAAGTGCCGAACTGGGCGGGGCTGTCCAACGTCGTCTCGCGCACCACCGCGGTCGCGCCCGATGTCGTGCGGCCGGCGGCGCTCGCGATCAGCGTCGCCTCGCTCACGGACACGACGGTCACGCTCGCCTGGACGGCGACCGGCGACGACAGCCTGACGGGCACCGCCGCGTCCTACGACGTGCGCTGGTCCACGTCGCCCATCACGGCGGCGAACTTCTCGAGCGCGAACGCGGCGACGGGCCTGCCCGCTCCCGGAGCGCCCGGCACGCCGCAGTCGTTCACGGTGACCGGGCTTTCGCGCCAGGCCACCTACTACTTCGCCGCGAAGGTCGTGGACGAGGCGGGCAATGCTTCGGCCCTCTCAAACGTGCCGAACGCGACGACGCCGGACACCAAACCACCCGCCGCGATCAACGACCTGGTGGTCGGACTGACGTGGCTCAACTGGTCCAGCGCGACGATGCTGCCGCGCGGGAGGGA
Source organism: Candidatus Eisenbacteria bacterium (assembly GCA_020847735.1). Lineage (NCBI taxonomy): Bacteria > Candidatus Eiseniibacteriota > Candidatus Eiseniibacteriota bacterium. The sequence continues at coordinate 16,669 of JADLBL010000002.1, read as the reverse complement.
GTGAGGTAGCGAAGAGTGACCTCCGGGCGCCCGCGCGACAGGGGAAGTTCGCCAACGCTCGTTCGCCGCGACGCGCTCGGCTACTTCGTGCTGCTCCTGCTGCTGCTGTGGTTGGCGCCCGCGCTCTCCCGAGCGCAGGGCGCCGACTCGCTCGTGGTGCGCTGGACCGCGCCCGGTGACGACGGCAACGTCGGCCGCGCCGCCATCTACGAACTGCGCATCGCCACCTTCGCGATGACGGCGGCGACCTTCGGCTCCGGCCTGATCGTGCCGGGCGTGCCCGATCCCGCGACGGCGGGAACGCAACAGTCGTACGTCGTGCGCGGGCTCACGCGCGGCACGCCCTACTGGCTCGGGATGCGGACGATGGACGATTCGGGCAACTGGTCGCTCGTCTCCAACATCGTCGCCTTCAACTGGCCGCCCGACGGGGCGCCGCCCGCGACGCCTTCGGGTGTCGCCGTCGGACCGGGCGCCGACGACTCCAGCGTTCGGGTGACCTGGCGGGCGAACTCCGAGGGCGACCTCGCCGGCTACCGCGTGTACCGCGCGACCACGCCCGAAGGGCCCTGGACGCGCATGGTCTCGCTGTCGGCGGCGACGACGGGCTGGACGGACACCGCGCTGCCCGTCGGCGTGGACGCGCTGTGGTACGCGGTCAGCGCCTACGACCGCTCGGGCGGCGAGGGCGCGCGCTCGGCGGCCATGCAGATCGTGCTCAAGTCCGGCATCGCCAACGCGCCGCTCGCGTGGGACCTGCAGGCGCCGTACCCCAATCCCGCGCGCATGGGCGAGCCGATGAACCTGCCCGTCGCGGTGCCCTCGGGGGGCGGCTCCGCGCGTCTCGACCTGCTCGACGGATCGGGCCGCCAGGTTCGCCGCTTCGACCTGGGCACGCTCGCACCCGGCATTCACGACGTCGTCTGGGACGGCGCGAACGACGCCGGCCGCCCGTGCGCGCCCGGCGTCTACCGGGCCGTGCTGGTGGCGCCGCGCCTGACGCGGTCCCTCAACGTGGCGAGGGTGCCCTGATGATGCGTCGCGCACGGACGCGCCCGGCCGCGATCACCGCTCTCGCGTTGTTCCTCGTGCTGCCGCTCGCGCACGCACGGCGCGCGCGCGCGGGCGATGAGGCCGCGGGCACGCGCGTGGGCGGCTTCCTCGCGACCGATCCTGGCCCGGCCGTGGTGGGACGCGGCGGCACCGGTTTCGCGTTCGGCGGCGACCTGCAGTCGGCCGCGCTCAACCCGGCCGCGCTCGCGGGCCTTTCCACGGGCAACTTCGCGTTCTCGCACGCGGCGCTCGCCAACGATGCCGCTCACGACTGGGCCGCGTTCGGCGGCCGCGTGGGCCGAAGCGCCGTGCGCTGGGGCATGAGCGGCATCCTGCGCAGCGAGGGCACGATCGAGGGCCGCGACGCCGCCAACCAGCCGACGACCACGGACGAGGCGCGCAGCTGGGCGCTCGCGCTGCAGCTCGCGCGTCCGCTCGGGCGCAACCTGGTCGTGGGCGGCGCCGCCCGCTGGGTGGGCGAACGCATCGGCGAGAGTGGCGGCGACGGTCTGGCCTTCGACGCCGGAGCGCAACTGCGCGCGGGCGCGCTGAGTGCCGGACTCTCGGCGCGGAACTTCGGCGGCGGCATGAACTGGGGCGGCCAGCGCTGGCGCATGCCCGCGAGCCTCGGCGCCGGCGTCGCGCTGGAGCACGCCGCGAGCGGGATGCGGCTGCTGCTCGACCTCGCGGCCCCTTCGGACTACTACCGCAGCCTGCGCGCCGGCGCCGAATGGCGATGGCGCGGCCGATTCGCACTGCGCGCCGGCTACCGCCGCGAACTGGGAGCGCCGGCCGACGATCGGTTGAACGGCCCGGCCTTCGGGTTCGGCGCCGGCCTCGGCTCGATGTGGCTCGATTACGGCTACGTCGCGTCGCCGGACGGCGAGTCCGTCCACCGGGTCGGGCTGGATCTGCGCCGGCTCGCCTCGCCCGCTTCCGCGCCGGCCGAGGCGGCGGTCCCCGAGCGAAAGTAGCCGCTCCCGGGCCGGGCGCCGCCGGCGCCGCGTCCCCCTCGCGCTCGTCCGCCGTGCCCGGCGAATGCGCGCACGACGCACGGCCCCGCGCCGAAAGCGATGCGCTTCGCATTCCTCCGGCTCCGGCCCGCGGAGACGCCGTCGGGGCCAACGGCACGCATCGACCGCAATTTGCGGCCACGGCGGGGCCGGAGGACTCGCGGGCACGCAAGCTGCTGCAGGCGACGCGGTCGCGGCCCGCCGCGGCCAGCGGGACCGGGCGCTCAGCTGCGCCGCCGGGCTCCCGCGACACCCCTCGAACCTCGGCAGGATGAGCCCGGCGATCGGGCATCAACTCGGGAGTGGAGCATGGTCCGTCGCCTGTTCGTGGTGCTCGTCGTGCTTGCGGCGCTCGCCGGCGCACGCGTTCCGGGCGCCCGCGCGCAGGGGACCACGAGCGTGACGCTCTCATGGACCGCTCCGGGTGACGACGGCTCGACCGGCACCGCGACGCAGTACGAGGTTCGCATCTCGACCTCGCCGATCAACGCGGGCAACTTTACGGCGGCCACCCTGGTCGCGAACCCGCCCGCCCCGCAGCCCGCCGGAACGCAGCAGTCCATGTTCGTCAACGGGCTGCAGACGCTGACCGCCTACTGGGTGGCGATCCGAACCGCCGACGAGCGCGGCAACTGGTCGGCGATCTCGAACGTCGTCGGCTTCACCTCGTCGGCGGGCGACACGGTGCGTCCCGAATCCGTCGCGCTCGCCTCGGGCGCCACGACCGCCTCGAGCGTGACGCTCGGCTGGACGGCGACCGGCGACGACAGTCTGACCGGCGTCGCGCATCACTACGAGTTGCGCTGGTCGGCTTCGCCGATCACCGCCGCCAACTTCGCCTCGGCCACGCTCGTCGGAACGGGTGTGCCGTCCCCCGCGGCGCCGGGCACGGCTCAGGGCTGCACCGTGAACGGGCTGAACCGCACGGTGGATCTCTACTTCGCGATGCGCGTGCATGACGAGTCCGGCAACGCTTCGGCGCTCTCGAACGTCGTGCTCGTGGACCACCTGCTCGACACCGCGCCGCCGGCCACGCCGAGCGGCCTCGCGGGCGGCGCCGACGCGGGCGGCGTGCGGCTGCGCTGGAATGCGAACACCGAACCCGACCTGGCCGGCTATCACGTGTACCGCGCGGTCACCTCGGCGGGGCCGTTCGCGCGCGTGGACGCCTCGACCGTCACCGCGGCCAACTTCACCGACTCCTCGGCGCCCGACAGCGCCTCGCTCTGGTACGCCGTGACCGCCCTGGACGCGACCGGCAACGAGAGCGCCCGCACCGCCGCCGTGCAGGTCTGGTTGAGCGGCGGCAACGTCACCGCGCTGCAGCTGCAGGCCGCGTATCCGAATCCGTGCCCGCTCGCCGACGCCGTGACCCTGCCGGTCGAAGCGCCCGTGGGCGGCCCGTTCGACGCGCGCGTGGACATCCTGAACTCGGCCGGCGAGCGCGTGCGCACGCTGGAACTGCGGGGACTCACGCCCGGAACGAACCTCGTCACCTGGGACGGCCGCAGCGACGGCAACCGCACGTGCGCGCCCGGCGTGTATCGCGCCTGGCTGCAGGGCGGCGGCGCGAGCCGGCAGGTGAAGATGGTCCGCACGCCCTGACGCTCCGCACGCCACCGCCGCCCCCACCGGAGACCCACATGCTTCGCATCCGCCTGACCGCGCTCGCGCTGATCCTTTCGGCGGGCCTCGCCCACGCCGGCATCGAGAACGCCGGGACCACCGCCGGGAACTTCCTGTCGGTCGGAACGGGTGCGGGCATCCTCTCGATGGGCGGCGCCACGCTCGGGGCGGGCCGCGATCTGAACGCGGCGGCGTGGAATCCGGCGGCGCTCGGTTCGATGACTTCGCCGGAGTACGCTCTCTCGCACTCGGCGCTGGCGCTCGACGTGTCGCAGGACTGGCTGGCCGCGAGTGGCCGTGTCGGCCGCAGCGCGACGCGCTGGGCGGCGAGCGTGCTCTACCAGAGCGACGGCTCGTTCGACGGTCGCGACGCCTTCGGCGCCCCGACCGGATCCTTCAACGTCTCGAACATGGCGTTCGGCCTCGCGTTCGCGCGGCCCTTCTCGCCCGATGTCACCGGCGGTGCGCGCGTGCACCTGCTGCACGAGAGCCTGGCGTCGGCCTCGGGCTCGGGCTTCGGCCTCGACCTCGGCGTTCAGGCGCGCCGCGGCGCGTTCGGATTCGGCGCCGCCGCCCGCAACCTCGGCGGGAAGATGAAGTACGACTCCGGCTCCTACGACCTGCCGGGCGTCTTCGGCCTCGGCGCCTCGTGGGCCGATGAGAGCAAGGGGCTGCGCCTGGCGCTGGACGCCAACTTCCCGCGCGCCTATTACAACGACGTGCGCCTGGGCGGTGAATGGATGTGGCAGCAGCGTGTGGCGCTGCGGGCCGGTTACCGCCTCGAGCTGGGCGCCGGAAGCGGCGAGCCTCTTGGAGGCCCGAGCTTCGGTCTCGGCACCGGTGTGAACGGCTTCTGGTTCGACTACGCGTTCCTCGCCGGGGCCAACGAGGCCCAGGGCGCGCACCGCTTCGGCGTCACGTTCCATCCGGCGTTCTTCCAGCAGCACGGAGCCGCACCGCGTGCGGGCGCCGGTTCCTCCGCGAGCGAACCCGTGGCCGCGTCGGCGCCGAAACGCGCGACTCCGGCGCCCGCGACGAAGCGCGGCGCCTCGACGACGCAGACACCCGTCGCCACGCAGGATCGTGAGGTCCCGAAGGCGAAGAGCGCTCCGGTCGCGGCCGCCGCGCCGCCCGCGCCGATGCCGGACCTCCGGGTGCCCGAGGGCGGAAGCTCGTCCTCGGCCGCCGCGCGCACGACCGCTCCGGCCGCCGCGTCGCTCGCTCCTTCGGCGGCGGTCCAGGTGACGAGCCTGGCGAAGCCCGAAGCCCCGACGGCCCAGGTCACGTCCGCCGCGACGCCCGCGGCGCCCGCGGCGCCTGTCGCCGGACCGGCGAAGCCCGCGCAGGCCGCCGACGAATCCGCGTCGCCGGGCGCGCCCGCGATCGCGAAGGTCGCGGCCACCCCGGCGCCCACCGTCGTCGTCGTGCGCCATGCGCCGGAGCCCGCGCGGGCGGCGGCGAAGGCTTCGGGACCGCGGCCGGCGAGCGTCACGGTTCAGAAGAACGAAACGCTGGCCGATATCGCAAGCCGGTGGGGAACCAGTGTCGCCGCCATCATGATGGAGAACAACCTGGTCCAGACGCGCGTCAAGCCGGGCCAGAAGCTCAAGCTGCCCAAACTCTAGAACCGCGCGCTCTCGCGACGCGCGGGGAACGAGACGAGAAGAAAGGCGCGGACCCCGGTCCGCGCTGGCGCCCGCAGGGGGGATGCTCCCGGGGCGCCATTCTCGTTTTCGGGCCGCGGGCGCGCCCGCCGGGGTCTCAGCCCTGCGGGGGGGGAGACGCGACGTACTTGACGATCTCGACCGGGTCGGCCGTCACCAGTCCGTCGGTGATCATCCCGTCGCATTCGGCGAGGAACGCACGCACGCGGTCCTCGCGGTCCACGATCTCGACGATCATGGGCAGGTTCTCGGACAGCCGCAGCACCTTGGCCGTGTGCAGGCGACTGCGCGCGCCGAAGCCCTCGACGCCGCGCAACACCGTCGCGCCGGCGAGCCCCATCTCCCGCGCGCGGATCACGAGCGCGTCGTAGAGCGGTCGCCCGTGCCAGCGGTCGGTTTCGCCGACGTAGATGCGGATCCGCAGTCCGGGACCGTCAATGTGCATGAGCCTTCTCCTAAACGCGCGTGACCAGCGCCCAGCCCACGAACGCCGCCGCCACGCCGAGGACGAGCGAGCCGAGCGAATAGCCGACCGCGGCCGGCCACTGCCCGTCCCGGGCAAGTTGCAGCGTCTCGTACGAGAACGACGAGAACGTCGTGAATCCGCCGAGCAGCCCCGTCACCAGCAGCAGCCGCATCGCGGGCGGGACCAGCGCCCGCTCGAGCGCCAGGCCGAGCAGCGCGCCGATGGCGAACGAACCGATCGCGTTGACGGCGAAGGTGCCCCACGGAAACGTCGAGCTCGGCGTCAGGGACTGCACCCAGCCGCCGACGAGCCAACGCAGCACGCTGCCCAGTGCGCCCCCGAGGGCGACGAGCAGGGCCGATCTCACAGCGGGAACGCCCCCTCGAACTTCGTCCCGTGGCCGAGCGAGAGCGCGTACTTCATCTGCTCCTGCAGGTGCGCGGGCACCGAGGCGTAGACGTCGGTGAAGAGCGTCTCGATCGCCGGCGGGCCGGCGGCCTCGGCCTCGGTCACCGCCCGCGAAATCTCGTCGTTCAGCTCGGCCGACCACGCTTCGAGGTCGGCGTCGGCGAGCAGGCCGCGCGAGCGCAGGTAGGCGCCGAAGCGCGCGATCGGATCGCGCCGTTCCCATGTCTTCACCAGCTCCGCGTCGCGGTAGCGGGTCGGGTCGTCGCTCGAGGAGTGCCCGCCCATGCGAAACGTCACCGACTCGACGAAGGTCGGGCCCCCGCCCGAACGGGCGCGATCCACCGCCTCGCGCATCGCGGCGATCACCGCCAGCAGGTCGTTGCCGTCCACGCGGATGCCGGGCATGCCGTAGGCGGCCGCCTTGATCACCAGGCTGCTCGAGGCCGTCTGCGACGACAGCGGCACCGAAATCGCCCACTGGTTGTTCTGGCAGAAGAACACGCACGGCACCTTCTTCACGGCGGCGAAGTTCATCGCCGCATGGAAATCGGACGACGAGGTGCCGCCGTCGCCGATGTAGCCGACCATCACGTCGTCCGTGCCGCGCAGCTTCGCGGCCCAGGCCGCCCCCATCGCGTGCACGAGCTGCGTGCCGATGACGCTCGACCAGGCGACCGAGTTCACGCGCCGGTCGCTGAAATGCATCGGCATCTGCCGGCCGATCAGCACGTCCGCCGAGTTGCCGATGAGCTGGCAGACGACCTCCTTCACGGTCGTGCCGCGCCACATCGAGACGCCCGTCTCGCGCAGGGCGGGAAAGATCCAGTCCGCGGCGCGCAGCGGATACGCCGAGCCCGTGACGCTGGCTTCCTGGCCCGTCGTCAGGCCGTAGAAGCCGATGCGGCCCTGGCGCTGCAGCGAAAGCATGCGCTGGTCCATGGTGCGCATCATCAGCATGTGCCGGTGCATCGCCCGCAGATCGGCCTCCGGCACGTCCGGAGCCGACCCGACCGGGCGGCCTTCGTCGTCGAGCACGCGGCGCAGGGTTTCGTCGATCACCTCAGGTCTCCCTCGTTCAGCCAGGCCGCCGGCGCCTGCAGCCGGTCGGTCAGCGCGTACAGGAAGTCGGCCCCCACCGCGCCGTCCACGACGCGGTGGTCCATGGACAGCGACAGGTTGCCGAGATCGCGGATCACGATCTGCTCGTCCACGACCGCCGGCCGGCGCGTGATCGCGTGCACGCCGAGGATCGCGACCTGAGGCAGGTGAAGGATGGGCGTCGCCAGAACGCCGCCCTTCGCTCCCGTGCTCGTCACCGTGAACGTGCCGCCGTGCAGTTCCTCGAGCTTGAGCCGGTGCTCGCGCGCCGCGGCCGACAACCGTTCGATTTCGCGCGCGAGCGCGAACAGCCCGAAGCGGTCGGCGTCGTGGAGAATCGGCACCGTCAGCCCTTCGTCCGTGTTGGTCGCGAGCCCGAGGTGCCAGTAGCCCTTGGTGACGATCTCCTGCCGCTCCTCGTCGAGCGTCGCGTTGAGGAGCGGAAACTCCCTGAGCACCTGGGGCAGAGCGCGGAAGACGTAGGCGAGGTAGGTGAGGCGCACGCCCGCCGCCTCGGCCTTCGCCCGGACCGACGCCCGGTGCCGGACGATCTCGGTGAAGTCGCACTCCGCGACGAACGTGAACTGCGCGGCCGTCGAAACCGAGTGGCGCATGTGCTCGGCGATCCTGCGGCGCAGGCCGCGCAGCGGCTGGCGCGACTCGGGGCCCCTGGGAGGGGGCGAGGCCGCGGCGCTGGCCGGCGAGCGCGCCGACTTCACGTCGTCGGCGGTGATCCGCCCGCCGGGGCCGGTGCCGCGCACCGACTCGAGCGCCACCCCCAGTTCCTTCGCGAGCGCGCGCACTGCGGGAGTCGCTTCGACGCGGGCGGCGACCGGGGGCGCCGCGGCTCCGGCGGCGGCCTGGGCCGGGGGAGCGGCGTGGGATGGCGCCGCGGCCGTCGCCGGGGCCGGGCGGGCCTCTCCCGCCGCGAGCGCGATCGAGACGATCACCGTGCCGACCGGAACCATCGCGCCTTCCTCGACGTGGATCGCCTCGATCGTGCCGGTGCGTGGCGAGGGGATTTCGACGGTGGCCTTGTCGGTCATCACCTCGACCAGCGGCTGATCCTCGCGCACCGCTTCGCCCGCCTTGACCAGCCAGCGCACGATCTCGCCTTCGGCAACCCCTTCGCCGATGTCCGGCAGCTTCACGTCGTAGGCCATGGGTCTCCCGCCAGGGACGGCGTTTTCAATAGCTCATCACGTGCTCGAGCGCCGCGAGCACGCGGTTGGCGTCGGGCAGATAGGTGTGCTCGAGCGTGAACGGGAACGGCGTGTCGTAACCGGTCACCCGCACCACGGGCGCCTGCAGGGAGGTCAGCGCCTGTTCGGCCACGATCGCGGCGAGCTCGGCGCCGTAGCCGCACGTGCGCGGCGCCTCGTGCAGGATCACGACGCGTCCGGTCTTGCGGACGCTCGCGAGCATCGTCGCCGTGTCGAGCGGCAGCAGCGTCCGCAGGTCCACGACCTCCACCGACCACCCGCGTCCGGCCGCCGTCGTGGCCGCCTCGAGCGCGACCGGCACCATCGCGCCGTAGGCGAGCACGGTGGCCTGTTCGCCCGCCTGCGCGATCCGCGCCCGGCCGATCGGCACCGTGAAGCGGCCCTCGGCGACCTCCTCCTTGACGGTGCGATAGAGGCGCTTGGGCTCGAGGAAGATGACCGGATCCTCGCCCTCGAGCGCGGCCAGCAGCAGGCCCTTGGCGTCGGAGGGCGTGGAGGGAATCACGACCGTGAGGCCGCTGGTGTGGCAGAAGTACGCCTCGGGGCTCTGCGAGTGGTAGAGCCCGCCGCGGATGCCGCCACCGTAGGGCGCCCGCACCACGACGGGGCAGGAGTACTGCCCGGCCGAACGCCAGCGCAGCTTCGCCATCTCGCTGACGATCTGGTCGAAGGCGGGGTAGATGAAGTCCACGAACTGGATCTCGGCGACCGGCTTCATGCCGTAAAGCGCCATGCCGATCGCTCCGCCGACGATGCCGTTCTCGGCGAGCGGCGTGTCGGCGACCCGTTCGGGTCCGAACTCCGCCTGCAGGCCCTCGGTGACGCGGAACACGCCGCCGTTCAGGCCGACGTCCTCGCCCAGGACCACCACGCGCGGATCCTCGCGAAGGGAGACTCGCAACGCGTCCTGGATGGCCTGGACCATCGTCATCTGGGGCATGGCACTCTCCGCAGGGTGGCTGGCGAGGCGGCAGGTTAGCCGAGCGGCTCGGGCCGCGCCAAGCGGCGTGCGGAGCCGGGACGACCGCCGCGTCCCGCACGCGCGCAGCCGCGGCGGCCGGTTCCCTCGCCGTGACGCCTCCGCTCCGAGCGGTGGGCTCCCGCGCCGGCCGCAGGTCCGGGAATCCGGCGACGCCCTTCGGCGCGCCGGCTCCCGAGCCCGAAATTAGGCTGGACAAACTCGGTTGTTAGTCGTAACTAATACGCCGCTCGCGCACGCGGCCAGCGCCGGCGCCGCTCGCGATTTCCGACGGAGGTCCGACCCGCATGCTCCAGACGAAGAACCCCGACGCGATCGGCGTCCCGCCCGGCCCGCCCGGCCCGCCGGCGTGCGCGGCCGGCGCCGGCGGGCCGGCCGTCCGCCCCGCAGCGCGGAGGCGGCGATGACCGCCTCGTTGACGCGTTCGCGCCAGGATTACCTGAAGGCGCTGCACGACCTCGGGCAGGACGCTCCCGTGACGGTCACGGCGCTCGCGCGACGACTGGGCGTCTCGGCGCCGAGCGTCACGAACATGCTCGCGCGCCTGGCCGGCGAGCGGCTCGTGCGCCTGCATCGCCGCGGCGCGGCGCGGCTCTCGGCGGTGGGCGAGCGGGCGGCGCTGCAGGTGGTGCGCCGCCATCGCATCCTCGAGACGTTCCTCGTCAACGTGCTCGGGCTCGACTGGGCGGACGTGCACGAGGACGCCGAGGTGCTCGAGCACCACGTCAGCGACCGCGTGCTGGGAGCGATCGACCGGCTGTGCGGCCATCCGAGCGAGGATCCGCACGGGCACCCGATTCCCGATCGCCACGGGCGGATCGCGCGCCGCGCGCTCGTGCCGCTGGCCTCGCTGCGCGCGGGCGAGAAGGGCGTCGTGCGCGAGATCCGCGACCGCGACGTGCGCCGCATGGTGCGCTGGAAGGCCGCCGGGCTCGTGCCGGGCGCGGCGGTGCGCATGCGCGCGGTGCGGTCCGAGGACGGCGTGCTCGAGATCGAAGTCGCCGGCTCGGCGTTCGTCTCGGCCGGCGCGGCGGTGGACGGCGTCCTGGTGCAACTCGGACGGGGAAGGGCGGACGCATGAGCGAGGCGCACGACCGCTCGCTGCCCGAGGTGCATGGCAGCGTCGCGATTCCGAAGACGGGATCCTGGCTGCGTCGCTTGATCGCCTTCGCGGGCCCGGCGTACCTGGTCAGCGTCGGCTACATGGACCCGGGCAACTGGGCGACGGACATCGCGGGGGGCGCGCGCTTCGGCTACCAGCTCGTCTGGGTGCTGCTGATGAGCAACCTGATGGCGGTGCTGCTGCAGACGCTCGCCGCGCGCCTCGGCGTCGTCACCGGCAGCGACCTCGCCCAGGCCTGCCGCGACGCCTACCCGCGCTGGGTCGTGATGCCGCTGTGGATCCTGTGCGAACTCGCCATCGTCGCCTGCGACCTCGCTGAGGTGCTGGGCGCGGCGATCGGGCTGCACCTGCTCACCGGCATTCCGCTGTTCTGGGGCGTGATGATCACGGCGCTGGACGTGCTGCTGCTGCTCGCGCTGTCCCGCTTCGGCATGCGAATGCTCGAGGCGGTCATCATCACGCTGGTCGCGACCATCGGCGTGTGCTTCGCCATCGAGATGTTCCTCTCGCGTCCCGATGTTCCGGCCATTCTCGCCTCGTTCCTGCCGCGTGACTCCGCCGGGCACCCCAGCCTGTTCGCCCGCCAGCCGGGCGGGGGCCTGTCGGTGCTCGGGCTGAACGGCGAATCGCTGTACGTCGCGATGGGCATTCTCGGGGCGACGGTGATGCCGCACAATCTCTACCTGCACAGCGCCCTGGTGCAGAGTCGCGCGAGCGCCGCCACGCTCGAGGGCAAGCGCGACGCGTGCCGGATGAACCTCGTGGACACGGTGGTCGCGCTCAACGCGGCGCTGTTCGTGAACGGCGCGATCCTGGTGCTCGCGGCGGCGACCTTCCACGGCGCGGGCCACGAGAACGTCGCCGGGCTCGCCGAAGCGCACGGACTGCTCGCGCCGCTGCTGGGCACTTCGCTCGCCTCGACCGTGTTCGCGATCGCGCTGCTCAGCTCGGGCCAGTCGAGCACGATCACGGGAACGCTCGCCGGACAGATCGTGATGGAGGGATTCGTCCGCATCCGCGTGCGGCCGTGGCTGCGGCGGCTCATCAGCCGCGGGCTCGCGATCGTGCCGGCGGCGCTCGTCATCGGACTGCGCGGCGAGCAGGCGGTGGACAGCCTGCTGGTGCTCTCGCAGGTCGTGCTAAGCATGCAGCTGTCCTTCGCGGTCGTGCCGCTCGTCGTGTTCACGAGCGACCGGCGCCGCATGGGGGAGTTCGCGAACCCCGCGTGGGTGAAGGCGCTCGCGATCGCGGTCGTCGTCGTGATCGCGGGGCTGAACGGCAAGCTCGTCGTGGACACGGTGGGCGGCTGGGCCGCGGCCTCGCCGGGCGCCTGGTGGGTCTGGGGCCTGGCGCTGCCGCTGGCGGCCGGGCTCGGGCTGCTGCTGGCGTACGTCGCGCTGGCGCCGTGGCTCGAACGCCGCTGGCCGGCGCTGCTGCCCGAAGCCGCCGCCGCCGTGCACGCGATCGGCTCGCGCATTCGCGAGGAGGCCGGGCACGCCGCCGAAGCGCTGCACCTGGGCGAGCCGCACGCCGCGCCGGCCTCGCCGTCGCCACCCTCGCCGCTCGCCCTGCAGGCGCTGGGACACCGCCGAATCGCGATCGCGCTCGAGCGTGGTCGCGCCGACCGGAGCGTGCTCGAGTTCCTGCGCTCGCTCGAGTTCCAGCCGGGAACGGAACTGGTCTTCCTGCACGTCGTGGAGTCGGCGGCCAGCCGCTACCTGGGCGAGCAGAGCCGCGACGAGGAAGTGCGCGAGGACGAGGCCGCGCTGCGGGTCATCGCGGTCGCGTTCGCCTCGCGCGGCGTGCAGGCGAGCGTCCGGCTGGGGCACGGGGACGCCAAGTCGGAAATCGCCCGGATCGTGAACGAGGTCGGGGCGGACCTGCTCGTGACGGGTTCGCACGGCCATCGCGGCCTTCACGACGTCGTCTACGGCGCGACGGTCTCCGGCGTGCGGCACCTGGTCCGGTGTCCGGTGCTCACGGTGCCGCCGACCGGCTGAGGCCGGGCCCGCGGCGCCGGACCCCTGGCGCGCGGCGGCGCGCGATCAGGCCGGATCGTCGGCGAAGGGCGGCGCCGAGACGAGGATGCCGGCCATGAGCATGCCGGCGACGAGCGCCGCGGCGGTCACGAACATCCAGAACGCCGTCTCGACGCCGCTCAGCACGTCGCGGTTCATGAGCATCGTCAGGCTGCGAAAGCCGATGCTGCCGGGCACCAGCAGCAGGATCGAGGGCACGAGCGTCGTCGTTGGTGAACTGCGGCGCCGGCGCGCCAGCAGGTTGCTCAGCGCCGTCGCGGTGAACGCGCCGGTGAACGCGCCGAGCTCGGTTCCGACGTAGGCGGTCGCGAGGCGGCCCGCGTAGTAGGCGCCTGCGCCGACGGCCAGCAGCCACGGAAAGTCCCGGGGTCGCGCGCGCAGCAGCACGGTGAACGCGAGCGGCGCGATCACGAGCGAGGCCACCTCGGTCCACATCGGCAGCGGCGCGGGCGTGACGAGCGGCGGCGGGCCCGCGGCGAGCGCCGCGAGCCTCGCTCCCATGGCCACCCCGAACGCGAGCCCGAGAAACTGCGCGCCCGCCCCGGTCAGCCGCGCGGTGCCCGAGACCAGATGGCGCGACGACAGCTCCGCCATCGCGACCGTGAGCGTCAGGCCCGGCAGCAGCACGAGGATCGCGCCGACGGTCGCGACATACGCCGACAGCGGGACGCGAGTGGCCAGCAGCCCGGCGAGCAGGGAGACTGCGAAGGCGGCCAGCGGCTCGAACAACCGCCCGACGACCGCGACGCGCGGCGCCAGCGCGGCGAGCAGCGCCACCACGCCGCCGAGCGCTGCCGCCGCCGCGGTTTCCGGCGCGCCGCCGCCCAGGAAGCGGCTCGCGGCCGCGCCCGAGAGCGCGAAGGCCACGGTGGTCGAGAGGACTCCCCAGCGCGGCGGCGAGGCGAGTTGCGTGGCGAGCAGGCGCGAGCCCTCGGCGGGAGTGAGACGGCCGGCGAGCACCTCGCGGCCCGTCGCCAGCACCTGCTCGACGCGCTCGAGGTGGAGCTCGCCGGGCTCGACGCGGAGCAGGCGCGTCTGCTGGCGTTGCTGCTCGCCGAAGGCGGCGAAGATCGAGGTGGGGGTCGTGAAGAACTGGCCGCGAAGGCCGAGGCGCGCCGAGGCCCGCTCCATGCCGGCCTCGAGCCAGTGCGACGGGTGCCCGTGCGCGTGCAGCGCGCGTCCGAGATCGAGCACGAACTCGATGGCGTCCTGCTCGCGCGAGGCGGAAGGGTCACTCACGGGCCGCATGCTGGACACGCCGCGCACCCCGCGCAAGTCGGCGCGCGATCCCCGCGGTCACGCGGCGTCCGAACCGCGGATGCCGAATCCCCGAAAGTCCACTAAGATGCCGCGCGGTGCGTCGCGGGCGGCCGGCCCGGCCCGCGGAATCGCCCGAAGCCCGAGGCCCCGTGACCGAGAAACTCTACTTCGGAAGACTCCAGGCGTCGGTCGCCGACGTGGTGGACGCCGGCGACCTGCTGCCGGAGTTCGAGCTGGCCGCGATCGCGGTCCTCGAGGGCCAGGAACGGCCGGGCGAGGAGCCCGCGATCCGGCGGCGGCTGCGCGCCGAGGGCGTTCGCCCGACCGAACACCGCGGCACGCTGCTGCTCGATCCGGGCGAGCTCGAACACTGCGCCTCGGTGGGACTGTTCGGCGGAAGCGACGAGCTGTACATCGGCAACGAGTGGAACGACGAGTTCGAGGCGTTCCCGGGACGCGTGAGCGCGGAGGCGAGCGACTTCCGCGAGGGTGTGCCGCTCGGGCTCGAGGAATGGATGCTCGACACGCAGTGCGTGCTCGTGCTGGGCGACGGCGCGGCGCTCAACTACGCGACGACCAGCGCAGAGACGCACGAAAAGCTGCGCGCCCGCTTCAAGCCCGCGCGGACGTGAGCGGATCCCACCCGGCCGACGACGCGCGCCTGCTGCCGGTGACTCTGCGCGGCGACGCAGGACCGATCGAGGGCCTGCTGCAGGAGCGCGAAGGGCACGAGCACGCGCTCACCGCCGTCGTCTGTCATCCGCATCCGCTCTATGGCGGCACGATGCACAACAAGGTCGCGCACCGCGTGGCCGCGACCCTGCACGGGCTCGGAGCGGCGGTGCTGCGGTTCAACTTTCGCGGGGTCGGCCGCAGCGCCGGCGCGTTCGACCGCGGCGAGGGCGAACTCGCCGACGCGCGCGTCGCGCTCGCCTTCCTGCGCGAACGGCATCCCGCCGCGCGCCGCTGGGCTGCGGGCTTTTCCTTCGGCTCGTGGGTCGCGTCGCGACTCGCCGCCGAGCCCGACATCGAGCGCGTGCTGCTCGTCGCGCCACCGGTTCACACGCAGCCGTTCGACGAGATGCGCACCCTGCCGACGCCCAAGCTCGTCGTGCAGGGCACGGACGACGAGGTCTGCCGGCCCGAAAACCTCGAACGCGTCTGGCCGCAGTGGGCGGAGCCCAAGCGTCTGGTGCGCGTGCCCGGTGCCGGTCACTTCTTCGACCGCCGGCTCGGAGAGCTGGCGGACGCGATTCGCGCCGGACTGCGCTGAGCGCCCGGGCTCGGCTAACAGGCTGCTGAAAAGGGGCTCCTCTCGACTTTCCATGGAGCGCTGGGCCTGAGTTGACGGCGTAGGCGCTCCGGATCATCCGTACCCTTTTCGGGGCTTCCGAGAATGGTGTGGCTGGAATCATGCGCCTGACCACGCGCAGGCGGGGTAGAGGTCGAGCCCGCCGCAGTGGAGGCAGATCGCGATGCGGAAGCGCGACATTCGAGGAGCACGAGATCCCGCTGTCGCGGATGCTGACCGACCGCGGCACCGAGTTCTGCGGCACCGACGCGCACGAGTACGAGCTGTACCTGGCGGTGGAGAACATCGACCACACCCGCACCAAGGCGAGGAGCCCGCAGACGAACGGCATCTGCGAGCGCCTCCACAAGACGGTGCTCAACGAGTTCTACCGGGTGGCGTTCCGCAAGAAGCTCTACACGTCGCTCGCGGACCTGCAGGCCGACCTCGACGCGTGGCTCAACGTCTACAACGGGGAGCGCACCCACCAGGGCCGCTGGTGCTACGGCAAGACGCCGATGCAGACGTTCTTGGACAGCGTGCCGCGCTCGCGAAGGAGAAGATGCTCGTCGCGTGACCACGCGGCGGACACCGAAACCATCCGACGCTGTCAGATGAAGTCTCGACTTATACAAGTAAGCCCTTCTCAGTCCTGCCGCGTCACGGGGCCGTCTGCCGGTCGCCGTTGAACAGCATTACGCGACTCCACACTCGTTCTCAACGGTCGCGCCCAGTCAACTTCCTGAGCCTGCGATATCTATGCCCCTCGGACTCACTCGAGCCCAGTCCATGGTCGAACTCCCATCCCCCAAGAGCCAGCGCCCGCCCACCAACGCCAACCTCAACCCCGGATGCTGTGCTTCTACTTTCACTGACAACAATACCATTGCGAATAAGCACGTACCGATTTATGGGCGAGTGTGCGATCAGCCGCCACGATCCAGTGGCACGCCGATGACTCGCCCCGGCACCCACCACGACGTGCTGCCGCATCACTCCATCCGGCAGCAGCTCAAGCGTGTCTGTGAACGCTGCGGTCCCGGATACATATACCCCAAGTAGATCCTGCTCCTTTGGACTACACCCGCCGCTCAGAACGCACACGAGACCGAGCCACAACGCTCTGTGAAAGCACGTCTTGCTCGAGCCCGCCAATCCGTGAGCAGGCACGAACTTCGACGAGACCCTCATGGGCGCTGCTTCGCTTCCGGGCATTCTTTACATTCCTCTGGAAGTGGTTCTGTCCACTTGAACACCTGATGAATGTGGCTCCTCTCACCTTTCCGTGGAGTGCCGGGCCTGAGTTGACGGCGTAGGCGCTCCGGTTCATCCATGGCTCTTCTTTCTTCGCGGGAAGGAGGAGTCAGCGGGATGAACCAGGAGCCGGGCGATCTTGTCGCGGCGTATCTCGGGTTGCAAGGGTTCG